>DLQW01000035.1 GCA_002474405.1 Christensenella sp. UBA7597
GTGAGAAAGCCATTCCACCAGATTTAAATCGCAATTTTCGAAAAACTCGTTGTTGTTCTGCGGAAAATACGACGTCGTAATCGTCTTTCCCCACGTTACGCTGCCTCCGTCCGCCTGTTCTTTCCCGGTAAGCACATCGTAAAGCATCGTAATCGTCGTGCTTTTATCGCATAAAATACCGATTTTTTCGTTTTTTTGCACACTGAAAGAAAGATTTTTAAAATACCCCTCTTTCGTCAGATTTTCCACGATAAGAATGTCGTTGCCGATTTCCCGTTCGAATTTGAAATCGATATACGGATATTTTCTGAGCGACGGCTTGAAATCGCTGATCGTCAGTTTTTCGAGCTCTTTCTTTCTGGAAGTCGCCTGCCGCGATTTCGAAGCGTTTGCGGCGAATCTCGCAATGAACTCCTGTAACTCTTTCGCGCGCTGTTCGGCTTTTTTATTCTGTTCTTTCTGCTGCCGCGCCAGAAGCTGGCTCGTCTGATACCAGAAATCGTAGTTTCCCACGTACATATCGATTTTTCCGAAATCCACGTCGCAGATATTCGTACACACCTTGTTCAGGAAGTGCCGGTTATGCGATACGATGATAATCGTGTTTTCAAAATCCATCAGATAATTTTCCAGCCAGCGCACCGTTTTGATATCGAGGTTGTTCGTAGGCTCGTCCAGAAGCAGCACGTCCGGGTTTCCGAACAATGCCTGCGCCAGCAGAACGCGCACCTTCTGTTTCGCGTCCAGATCCGCCATCAGCGAATAATGCAGTTCTTCGGGAATTTCCAGAGCGTTCAGAAGCTGCCCCGCCTGATATTCCGCGTCGTATCCGCCCAGCTCGGCAAACTCTCCTTCCAGCTCGCCCGCGCGGATGCCGTCCTCTTCCGAAAAATCGGGGTTTGCATACAAAGCGTCCTTCTCGTCCATAATGTCCACCAGTTTTTTAAAACCGAGCATTACGGTCCGCAGCACCGTTTCGTTATCGTATTTGTTCTGATTTTGCTGTAAAACGGACATACGCTCGTTTTTATCCAGCGTAACATACCCTTTCTGCGGTTCGATTTCTCCGGAAAGCACCTTTAAAAAAGTAGATTTTCCCGCACCGTTCGCGCCGATGATGCCGTAACAGTTGCCTTTCGTAAACTTTAAATTTACGTCCTCGAATAATTTTTTGCTGCCGAATTGTAAACTGACTCCGGTAACCTGTAACATTGCCTCTCCTTGTTTCTCTCCGCCCGCGCACTTCCCCGCGGCACGGCACAGAAAAAAGCCGCCGGACGTCCCCGACGACCATTTTCACGCTTTTTCGCTTAATTCAAACGGTTATTTCGCGATTTTCTCCAGCTCGCGCACGATATCTCCCACGGTGGTCAGCCCGTCGAGATCCTCTTCGGGAATCGTAATTCCTTCTTCGTCCTCCAGGCGGCTTAACAGCTCCACCATATCAAGAGAGTCTGCGCCGAGATCTTCGATCACGTTAGAATCCATCGTAATTTTTTCCGCAGAAATATTCAATGCTTCCGCAAGCATATCGCGTACTTTTTCAAACATAAAAGTTTCCTCCGTAGGATAATTTTTCTATTGCAAATCTATTTTAATATGTGCGCGCGCAAAAGTCAAGCTTTTTCCCGCGTTTTTCCGCTTTTCGTTAAAAATCGCCCGATTTTTCACACAAAACTTCCATAGCGGCAATCAACCGGCGTTACCAATCCAAGCCGTAGCGCGCGCCTTTTTTCAAATTCCCCACAACGCCCATCGCGTACTTCCCGCCGTCGAACGTCAGCCGCATCACTTCTTCCGCGTCCTTTTTCGTAACCGCGTTGATCGCGTTCAGCCGCCCCGCAAAATCGTATTCTCTACCCGAAAGCAGCATTTCTTTCCCGTAAAGCAGCATCTGCGACGACGTACTCTCCTGCGAAAACAGCAACGCCGATTTCATCTGTTCGCGCCCGCGCAGAAATTCGTCCTCCGTAATTCCGCCGTCTTTCAATTCGCGGATACATTTCGAAATCGCTCCGAGCGCCTGTTCCGCCTTTTCGGGATTCACCCCCGCGTACACAATCAAATTTCCGCAATCCTCATACGCCGAAACGTACGAATATACCGAGTACGCCAGCCCCGCTTTTTCCCGCACTTCCTGAAACAGTCGCGAGCTCATTCCTCCGCCGAAAATGCCGTTGAACGTCTGCAACGCGTCGCACAACGGATCGTCCCGTTTCAGCGAAGGGAACGCCGCGGCGATATGCGTCTGTTCGATTTTTTTCGCTTTTTTCAAAATTTTGCAGCCGAATTCCGTATTCCGTTGCGGCGCGGGCGTCCCGCCCCGCTTCAATACCGAAAAATACTTGTCCGTCAATGCTTCGGCAAGCGCGAAATCCACGCCGCCCGCAAACACCACCACCATGTTTTCAGGGTGATAATACTTCTCTTTGTATTTTTCAATATCGCTTTTCGTGAACCCTTTCACGTTCGCCGCAGGACCGAGAATATTTCTGCCGTACCCGCTTTTCCCGTAAATCGCGTTGTACAACACGTCGAAACACAAATCGTCCGGCGTATCCTCGTTCATATTGATTTCTTCGCACACCACCCCTTTTTCTTTCTCCGCTTCGTCCTCCGGATACGATGCGTTCAGAAACATATCGAACAACAGTTCGCACGTCTCTTTCGTATGGTCGGATGTGCATTTCGCATAGTAACAGGTCAGTTCTTTCGCCGTAAACGCGTTCACCTGCGCGCCGATTCTGTCAAACGCGTCGGAAATTTCGAACGCCGTCTTATCGGGCGTGCCCTTAAATTGCATGTGTTCGATGAAATGCGAAATTCCGTCCTCTTCGTCCGTTTCGTTCGCCGCGCCCGTTTTCACCATCACGCCCGCGGAAACGGAAAGCAACCCTTCCATTTTTTTCACTACAAGCTTCAGCCCGTTTTCGTAAGTTTTTACTTTCAGCATATTTCGTTTTTCTCCCGTTTGTTTTTTCTCGTTTTTACTGCGGCGCCGCCGTTGCCGACAAACATTCCGAAACCGTTACCGCTTTCAAAGAATGCGTTCTGTAATACGCAAGCACGTCTTTCAGCGCCGCCGCCGTCTGCTTCGTGGGGTGCATCAGAATAAAATCCCCGTCCGTCGTCTTTTCCGTCGCCCGACGAAAAATCAGCGAAGCGTCATGATCCCGCCAGTCGATGGTATCGCGGGACCATAAAATGACTTTCATTTTCAATGCCGCCGCGGCTATCAGCGTATTCTTTCCGTACGCGCCGGAGGGCGGCGCAAACAGCGTCGGTTTGGTTCCCGTCAGCTTTTCCGTAATCAGATTGCAATTTTCTATTTCTTCTTTATTCTGTTTCAAAGAAAGCGCGGCGTGATCTTTATGAAAATAGCCGTGATTTCCCGTTTCGTGCCCCGCCGCCTTGATGTCGTTCAGACACTTCTCGTTATCGTCCGCCCAGCACCCGCCCACAAAAAACGTGGCTTTCGCGTTTTCCTCGCGCAGGATTTCGAGAATTTCATACACGACCGGCGTGTTTTCGTACACGTTGAACATCAGACACACCGCCCCGGTTCCCGCGTCGCCGCGGCGATACACGTTTTCCTCCGCCTCTGCGGAAACGGTTCCGCCGTCCTCGTAAAAACACGCGACGCCCACCGCAAGCAGAATCAATGTCAGCGCGAAATTCGTAAGAGCGGTTGCCATACCGCACCGGTTTGCGCTTCTTTTCCGCGTTTTTCTTTTCATGCTTTCACCGCCTTTTTCCGTTCTCATAATATTTTATGGCGGAAAAAAATCGGTTATGCCCGAAACTCCGTACGGAAAAGCGGCAGAATTTACTTGAATTTTACGATGGTAACGCCTCCCTCGCCTTCGCCGTAAACGCCGAGGCGGTATTCCTTCACGCGCTTATCCTTTCGCAACAGCTCGTGAATCGCAGCCCGCAGCTTTCCCGTTCCCACACCGTGCACGATACGCACTTCTTCCAGGTTGGATACAATCGCGGAATCCAGAAACGTTTCCACGTCAGCCACGGCTTCTAAAACCGTTTCGCCGATCACGTTGATTTCCAGCGCGGGCGCAAGCCTCGGCGCAAGATTTTTCGTGATTTTTACGTCTCCACGACCGATTCCCGGCTTTCCCTTTTTCTTCCCGTTTCCCGCAAAAGAGCCCGCCGCAGTATTAGTTTGCCCGTTCCAGCCGTTTATAAGCGTGGAAAGCGAGGAAATTTTCACGCGCAGCTTAATTTCGCCGCAAACGACTTCCGCTTCGTTTTTTCCCTTGCGCACGGAAAGCACTTCTCCCACCTTTCCCACGGTATCTATCAGCACTTTATCGCCGGGTTTCAGCTTGTTTTTATCCGCCGGCGCGTATTGCGGCTTGCTTTCTTCCTCCGCTTCCGCTTCGTACGCCTTGGAAATCAGCTTGTTTTTCAGCGTGCGCGCCTTAATCAGGTCTCCTTCGGTAAGTTCCGTTTTTTCGAACAACGCTTCCATTTCGGAAAGCAATTCTTCCGCCTGCGCGGCTTTTTCCGCCACTTTGCGCCGAAGTTCCGCTTTTGCGCCCGCCTGCAGTTTTTCGCGTTCCGCGGCAAGCTTTTTTCTCTCTTCGTCCGCCTCGGTGATTTTTTCTTTCAGTTCGGCTACTTCGCGCGCGCTTTCTTTCGTCAGTTCTTCCGCTTTCAGACGGCTTTCTTCCGCACGCCGCACAATGTTTTCCAGCTTCTGCGAATCCTCCGATAAATACGATGCCGCAGCCGTTAAAATCTCTTCTTTCAGCCCCCATTTCCTTGCAATCGCCAGAGCGTTACTCGAACCCGCCAGCCCCAGCCGGATTACGTACAGCGGCTGCAACGTTTTCGAATCGAACTGCATGGAAGCGTTTTCGATGTCTTTTGCCGTAAACGCAAACTCTTTCAGCGAAGAATAATGCGTGGTAACGATGCCCGTACAGCCCGTTTTCAGTAAATATTCCACCACCGCGCGGGCAAGCGCCTGTCCTTCTTCGGGGTCCGTTCCTCCGCCGAGCTCGTCCAGAAGCACCAGAGAATTTTTATCCGCTTTCTCCACGATTTCCGAAAGATTCTTCACGTGCGACGAAAACGTGGAAAGGCTTTCTTCTATGCTCTGCGCGTCTCCTACGTCGCAATAAATTTCTTTGAATACGGCAACGTTCGCGCGCCTTGCGGGAATGAACAACCCGCATGCCGCCATCAGGCAGAACAGCCCCACCATTTTTAACGTAACCGTCTTGCCGCCCGTGTTTGGTCCGCTCACCAGCAGCCAGCGATACTCCGCCCCCAGCGCAAGCGTAACCGGCACCACTTTCTTTTTATCGATCAACGGATGCCTGCCTCCGTCGATTTCAATCACGCCTTTATCGTTCGTTTCCGGACGCACGGCGGCAAGCGAATACGCGTATTCCGCCCGCGCGTAACACCCGTCTATCTCTTCCAGAATCTCCTGCGCCGCCGTCAGCTCCTCTTTCATCCGCCCCAGCCGCACAGACATATCCTTGAGAATCCGCTCCACTTCTTCCCGTTCGTCAAGGTGCAGCGAACGCAGTTCGTTATTCATTTCCAACACTTCTTCCGGTTCGATGAAAAACGTCGCGCCCGAAGCCGAACGGTCGTGAATAAACCCTTTCACGTTGCGTTTGTATTCCGCGCGCACGGGAAGCACGTAACGGTTGTCGCGCATCGTTACGATGCCGTCCTGCAGATACTTTCCCTCCGCGCCCGTCAGATACTCGCCGAGGCGCGCTTTGATACGCTCGTTCAGCGCGCGGATATCCCGTCTCAGTGCAAACAGCTTTTCGCTGGCGTGGTCGGAAAGCTCGTCCTCGCTCACGATTTTTTCGAAAATATCGTCCTCCAGATTCCTGTCGTAATACAATCTGTCGGCATACGCTTTCATCAGCGTGATTTCTTCGTCGGAAACGCCCGCAATCGAATCCCGCGCAATCCGTACCGAACGAAGCAGCCGCCCCGCCGCCAGCAATTCCGCGCAGGACAAAGCCGCGCCTTTCTGCGCCCGTTCCAGACTGTCGCCCAGAGGTTCGAAAAATTCCACCTTGGAAAGCCCGTAGGTAAACAGCAGCTTCACGCATTCGCCCGTAAGCGCCAGCCGCCGCTTCGTTTCCGCTATCGTATCGGCGGGCATACAGTTTTTCAAACGTTCTTTTCCGCCCTCCAGCGTGGCGAACCCCGCCGCGGATTCCAGAATTTTATTCAGTTCCGTTTTTTCAATCGCTTTCAGATTCATAATTTATTCGTCTTTTCCTTCAGAGCACGCTGTTTTTCGCATGCCCGTACGTATAATTTTTAAATTTGTTTTTCTGTTCTTCTTCGTCGCCGCAAAGCGCTGTCGTTCCCGCAACGTCCCGTTCGCACGTACAATCGATCAGCGGCGTCGCCCCTTCCGGCGCCCCGCTCACAAGATTCGCGCAGTTAAAAATTTCAAACCGACACTCTCCCAACCCGTCTTTATATCTCCGCACGGGAAAAGCCCTGCCCGTTTCGTCCGTCAGCGTATAAAACTCCCGCTTATCGCACGCGCCGCACGTTTTCCCGAACGGACAGTAACAAAGATCCATCGTTTTTATATCGCCCGAATCCAACGCCGCCACCGCAACGCCGGGCGCGATTTTCTGCGCCGCCCGCATTATTTTCCGCTGTTCCGCCGCAGAAATTTCTTTGGATAAAACAATCGCCGTCAACCCTTCCGTCTGCAGCATTTCCCGCGCCGCCGCCACATTCGTGAGGTTTGCGCCCGTACCGAAAATCAGTTTTGTACGGTACTTTTTCGCAAATTCCGCCCCAGAATAGTTTTCCGCGTAAATTCCCTCGATGCAACCGCTTTTTACGGCTTCCGCAATCGCTTTTTCCGTCTCCGCGGCAGCATACGCGGGATAGTAAATGTATTTTCCCGCTTTTTCGTCCGTCGGAATCTCACCGAAAAGCTCTTTAAGATACGCTTTAACGCCGTCCGCGCCGCCGAAAAACCGCGTATAATCGTCCGGTTTCGCTATCCTGAATCGCACGTTCTCTTCTTTTCCGGTAAACCGCCGCGCCATCGCCGCAACGCCCAAACAGGTTTCCGCAACCGCACCGTCGTCGCTTTCCGTAAGTTCCGCGCCATAACGCTCAAAAAACGCCGCGGCGTCAAGTTTTCCGCGCTCTTCGTCCGTTTTCGCATAAGCGTCCGCCAGCGCGGCGTAAAACTCCCTTCGGAAGGCGTTTAAAAGCGACTTCGGCAAAAACGCGTTTTTCGTTTCGATTTTCGAAAAATTAACTTCGAACGGCAGCCCGTCCGTTTTTCTGAAACACTCCGCAATTTCTCCTCCCGTCAACGCCCGATTTTCCGCTTTACCGAGAACGTCCGCCGTTTTCACGATAATTTTGCCGCATTTTGCGACGCCGTGCTCGCCTTCGTTCATGGAAACGTCGATAAAAATCGCCCGTTTTTTCTGCACGGAAAGCACGCGCGCAAGCGACTTCGTATCGGTGGTAACAAAAACTCCGTCGCCGTTTTTCAGTCTTTCTTTCGACGAAATAAACATTCCCCGCGCGGCAAATCCGCCTTTTCCCGCACCAAGCGACGCCTTTCCCGCAAACGTCGCCCCGCCGATTTCTTTTTTCTCCCGCAGAATTTTAAACGCGTCTCCCGCGGAAAATTCTTCGCGCGTATCCACGAAATATTTCCCGTTCACCACTTTCACAACGCCCGCTTTTTCGCCGATATGCCCCTGCACGTACGGCGAAAGCAACCGCTTATCCTGCCCGAATCCAAGCCCCTGCGTATAATTTCCGCGGTTGTACGCACGTTTCAGATCGGAAAGCGCGCGCGTTTTTTCCGCTTCGCCCGCCCCGCCGAAAATCTTTCCGTAGTACAAAGCGGCTGCCGCAACGTATTCTTTCCGCCGCATCCGCCCCTCTGTTTTAAACGACTTCACGCCCGCTTCCGCCAGTTTCAGCGCCGCCTCGCCTAAGCACAAATCGGAAAGCGACAACGCGTAATACTTCCCGTCGCTTCCGCGCGCTTCGCAGCTTCCGGCTTTCCCGTTTGCTCCCGCATAAGCCTTTTCCGCGCAGTTTTTTTCTCCGTTTTCCGCCCCAGCAACGCCCGCGCGGTCGTACGCATACTTTTTACGGCAAGGCTGTTTGCATCTGCCCCGGTTTCCGCTTTGTCCGCCCGCAAACGACGAAAAATAGCATTGTCCCGAAAAGCACGTGCACAGCGCCCCCTGCACAAACGCTTCCGTTTCGATAATCTTCGTAATTTTTTCTATTTCTTCGAATTTTGTCTCGCGGGCAAGAATCACGCGCGAAAATCCGCACTCTTTCGCAAACAAAGCCCCGTTTTCGTTGCACACGCCCGCCTGCGTGCTCAGATGCAGTACGATTGCGGGATAAACTTTCTTTATCGCCCGCCCCAGAAAAATATCCTGCATGATAATCGCGTCCGCACCGAAGCTCCACACTTTTAAAAGCGCGACAACAAATTCCCGCAACTCTTCGTCTTTCGCCAGCGTGTTCATAGCCACGTACACTTTCGCGCCGTAAAGATGCGCCTCGCGGATAATTTCTTTCAGGCTTTCGTCGTCGAAATTTTCCGCCCCCGCCCGCGCCGAAAAACTGCTGTAACCAAGATATATCGCGTCCGAGCCCGCGCCGAGAGCCGCGCGCGC
>DLQW01000026.1 GCA_002474405.1 Christensenella sp. UBA7597
CAACTTTTGGGGTGCATATCACAAAGCAGCTTCCGTATTTTTATTTTTTTAATACCCTTTCAGAAAATATCCGCCGACGCCATCGTTTTTGATGAAATAATCCGGTTTATATGCCGCCAAAAATTTACTTACCGACAGAATATATCTGTAAAAAGTCCTTTCGCTGATTTTATACTCTCTGCAAAAATCGTCGCGAAAAATACTGCCGCCGCAAATAAATGCGTCGTACATAACAAGCACAAGTTTCGTTTTCATTTCTTTGTCTACCTCTTTCGTTTTTAATTTGTCGGCAGACGACGCGTCGTCTTTCACGGGAAATTACTCCCGCCTCAACGATTCTATTATAGCACTTTCCGCGTCCGGATTTGTCAGCGCATTCCGCGTTTTTACCCGCAATTTACGCTTATTTTCCCGCGTTTTACGCTTAGCCGTATATTTTTCTCATAAAAAACCGCAAAAAAAAGCACTTCCGCTTGCCCTGTTGTTCCGGTAAAAAGAAGTGCGTTTTTTTATTCTATTGCAATGAAGCTTTACGATAAAACGGTTACTTTGAATCTGATTCTGTACGGCGGACGATATTTTTGGACGTTCCCGATTTTTATTACCGTACCCAAAGTATAATCGTACGGTCCGTCAAGGGCGTTTTCTCCCGCATAAATCGTCGGCAGATAGTTACGGTTTTCATACGGACTTATATCAAGAAACGTTATCTCTATATTGATTTTTACCGCGCTTTCCATATTCAGCACAAAATAACAATCTGCGTCGTGCGAAATATATACTTCGTATTCCTGCGAAGGCTCCGCCTTCATCGGAGTAGCTTCGCTCAATCCGTCCGTCTCCGAAAGCTTTATATATTTTGCACGCAACGTTTTGTTGCCGCACGGGACGTAATATTCGTTTGCGATGTTTCTCTCTTCATCCGCCCAGCCTACAAAACGATATCCTTCTTTCCTGCACGTCGGCAGCAGAAACGCGTAATCTTCCTGCGTGGTAACAACGCTTTCGCCGTCAATCAGCGTAATAACGCTTTTTTTCACGCCGCATTGCAAATTTGCCGACAAATACGCCTCTCCTGCCATGTTTTTCATTTCCTCGGCGGTAAATGATGTGTACGCGAAATCTCCGCAAGCTTTTTCGCCGAGATATTTAACGGTTTCCGGCAGAAAAACGACGCATTTCGACGAGGTATCGAACGCGTATTTTCCGATGGTTTCCACCCCGTCCGGTAACACGACGCCCGTAAAATCGGCGCCGGAAAACGCGTAATTATCAATACTCTTTACGGTTTTCGGCAACACCAGAACGTCTTTCGCTTCGCAATCGTTGAATGCCGCCCGACCGATTGTTTCTATCGTACAATTTTCGTCGAAATAAACGGTTCCTTTAAATAAAGCAAAACAATTCACCCCGATTTCCCGTACGCCCGAAGGAATTTTAAAAGCATTATTGATTTGGCAATAGGCAAATATCCAGTCGCCGAAAATCACCGTGCCGTCCGGAAGATTGATCGCGTTGTATTCTGCGATGTACCCGTTTCCGGCGCCGAATTTACAGCTTAATGCCACCACGGGCGAACCGTTAATATAAGCGGGCACGTTTACGGTAACATTCGAGCCGGAATCCCCTTTATATTTCATAATCGTAACGCCCGCAGAGGTTTCTTCATAATCGAAAAACTCCGTGGAACCGTAGGTTTTTATTTCCTGCCACAACGCGTACAACGTTATATCGCTTTCGTTGCCTTTTTCGATTTTCGTGATTACCGCGCCGTTGCCTTCCGCGTTATCGTACCAGCCGAGAAAATCGTATCCGCCCGCTTCCGCTTCGGCAAGATACAACGTATTTTTGCACTTTGCTTCCGCAGGATTCGGATTTTCCGCCCCGGAAATCCCAAGCACATACGTGATTTTTTACGTTTTTTCGCTTTCGAGCCAGATTGCCGTAAGCGTACGGTTTTTCACGTCCAGCGAATCGATTTTATCAAGCGTTTCGCCGCTTTCCTTATCCTGCCAGCCGACGAAATCATATCCCGCTTTTTTACAGAGCGGCAGATAGAACGAAGCGCTTTCCACAGTAAGAGAATACTCATACGTCGTGATTTTCGCATCCGCGCCGCCGTTTGCCGAAAATACGATATTTCCGCCGTCGGCGTCAAGCTTCAGCGTATAGGTAATCGGCGAAAACCTCGCGTACAGCACCGAAAGCGAAGCCACGTTTGCGCTGTTGATAGTCTCCACCTTTACGCCGCCCGTTTTTTCCGTAAACCAGCCCGTAAATTCGTAGCCGCGTTTCTTGACGGGGTACAGCACTGCCGTATCTTCGAACGAAATATAATTTGGATTGATTTTATCGTTTTCGTATGCGCCCGAATATTCGTAGCGAATCAGATATTTTTTTGCGCGGAATATCGCATATAATTTCAGATCGGCTTGCAGCCGATACAATTTCTCGTAAGTTACGCCCGAACCGTCGGGAAGATCGTTCCAGCCGACAAACTCGTAACCGAATTTTTCGGCGGCGTTCAGCGTACGCATTTCGCCCGCAAGCAACGTTTCCGGATTTCCGTACGGCATCGTGCCGCCGCGGCAATCGTAGGTAATCGTATATTTTTCGTCGGTTTTCTGCCAGACGGCATACAGCGTTAAATTCCGCGCCTTTTTTCCGCCTACCGTCGTTATCCGGTTTGCCGCGTTTTCCGACCGTTCGTTTCCGTCCGGCGGCGCGTCGAACCATCCGACGAATTTATGCCCTTTTTTTATCGGCGAAAACAGCGGAATTTCTTCCTGCGCCGTAACCGTATCGGGATTCGTATCGTACAGCGTGCCGCCGTATAATTCGTAGCGCACCGTATACACCGCGTCGCTCCACTTCGCGTACAATTTTATATCGGCACATTCGCATTGCACGCTTGCAACGGCTTCGCCCGAATAATCGGGCGCGGCATACCAGCCTTCGAAAGCGGCGCCCGTTTTTTGCGGCGTGCTCAGAGAAATTTCGCCGCTTTCCACGGTAAACGTAAACGCGCTTTGCGTTTCTTCCGCAAACGTTCCGCCGTTCAGCCAGTAATCGATATAATATTCGTGCGGCGTGAATACGGAAAAATATTCTTCGTTCCCCGTAACCGTACGCGGAAAGCTCACCGTTTCGCCGCCCGCGTTCACCCAGCCGCAGAAATCGTAGCCCGCCCTTTGCGGCGTTTCGGGCATATACGACTGCGCGGAGGAAACGTTTACGATTTCACCGTCGAACGAAACGGCATACAAGACGTCCGCCTTTTGCGCCGACGTTATCATCACCGCGGCGCCCGCCCCCGTAAGCAGACAGGCGACGGCTGCCGCAGCCGCCGTCATTTTCCACGCGCGTTTGTGTTTTTTTACATACACGACGCTTTCGCTTTCCGATTTTTCTTTTTCCCCCATGCCGCAATAAAGTTCTGAAACGGGGCAATCGAAATGCTTCGAAAGGGCAACCAGCTGCGGAATATCGGGACAGGTTACGCCGCGTTCCCAGCGCGAAACGGTATCCGGCGAAACGTTATACGCCGATAAAAAATCGGCAAGCTGTTCCTGACTTTCCCCTTTTTGTATACGCTTTTCGCTAAGCGTTTTTCCGAAAGATACGGGTTCGAACGCACCCTCGTACGTTTTCTCGCTTTCGGGAAGGTCAAGCAGTTTTTCAAGCGAGATGCGAAACGCCGCCGCGATTTCTCCGAGCTGCGATATATCCGGTTCGATAATGCCGCGTTCCCAACGCGATACCGTCTGCGAATGCACAAGCAGTTTATCCGCAAAATCGTTCTGCGTGAGATTCGATTCTTTCCTTAATTTTTTTAACCGTTCCCCGAATTTCGTTTCTTCCATAGCCCGCCGCGCTTCTCCGTAATTTCTTCTGCCGTAAATAAATTCAACGTGTCTGTTTTCATTATAGCCCGTTTTTTTCGTTTTGTCAATCTTTCTTTGCCGTTTCGCTTTTGTTTTGCGCGGCACACGGAAAAAGCCGCGCCCGAACCCGCGGGGGCGCGACTTTTTTTAACGATGATTTTGTATTATTCCAGTATATCCGTGGTGATAAAATCCACGCCGTAAGAAATCAGTCGTTCGGCGACGGACTTATCGTCCACCGTCCAGCAATTTACGGCAATGCCGTTTTGTTTCAGCTCCTGTACGTTTTCCGCCGTAAGACGTTCGTAATAAATATCCAGCCCCAGATTGTATTTTTTCAACGAATCTATCAGATTTTTCGTTACTTCTTCGCCCGTTAAAAACTGTATGCGGACGGTAGAATCCATCGAACGCAGAACGGCAAGATTTTCGTAACAGAACGATATGAAAATCATTTTTTCCAAATGATATTCTTTCTTAGTTACTTCGTAAATTTCGCGAATTTGTTTTTCCGGCATCTGATTTTTCAGTTCCAGCACGGCGGTTTTATTGTACGTTTTGCAGATTCTGAGATACTCGCCCAATTCCGGCAAGCACAAATCTTCCCGCTTTTCGCCGTTTTTATCCGTCAGCCGGAGCGAACGGAGCAATGAAAAATCGCTGCCTTCCACCGAAAACTCTTCGCCGTACACCCGTTTTGTATCGTCGTCGTGAATGATGACGAATTTTCCGTCTTTCGTAACGTGTACGTCTGTTTCGACGCCGTAATAGCTGCGGTTCCCCGCCGCCACGAAAGCCGCCGCCGTGTTTTCGCGTTCGATGCCGCTCACGCCTCTGTGCGCAATCAATTTCACGTTGTTTTTATCGATTTTTATCGTGTCCATATTGTACGCCTTTTTTGTTTTCAGTCCTTCGCGGAAAACGACAAAGTAACCGCCTCGCTGCGGGCAAACCATACGTCTACCGCGCGGAGTTCGAAGAAATATTCACCCGTATATTCCGTTTTATACGTTTCGCAATATTTTTTCATATCCGCCACCGTAAACTTCCACGATTCCGTAGCAGGCATTTCATCCGCCCGATCGTAACGATAAGTGAACGTGCCGAGATAGAACGTTTTCACTTTTGTTTTCTTCGTGCCGACTACGTTATAAACGGCAAGCGTATAATACCGCACCATGTCGTCGTCCGCGGCAGATTGCCATACGCAGGAAATCTCTTCGTTTTCCGCCGTAACCTGCAACACGGAATCGCCGGAAAATACCGGCGCCGCGTTGTTTGCCTTCCGGCTTTCGTTATCGTACTTTTTCAGATGCGAACCGTCGCTCTGCGGGTAAGAAAGTTCCCACGCGTCTTTAATTACGCTTTGTTTTACGTAATCGCACCGTTTTACGCGCAGATTTCCGTTGGCGTCCGCCTGCACCAGCAGCCCCTCCGAAAAATCGTCGACGCGCGTACCCACGTCGTTATCGAATTTCAGCAGATTATCGTTCACGTTGTTCATCCAGCCCGTGTACTTCACGCTGCCGCAATCGAGCGCGGTGAACGCGCCGTTCTGGCTGATCTGCGTTTCGTCCTGCAGAACGTTATGGATGTGCCCGCTGAAATACACCACCTGCGGGTACTTCGAAATAACGGTGGAAATATCGGAATCGCCCCACGTGGTGGCGCAGGAACCCGTTACCGTTTCGTACACGGGCGGATGCGCCGTAACAAACACGTATTGCCCCGGATTTTCCTGCGTGATTGCCGAAAGCTGACCGTCCAGCCAGTCCAGCGTGGATTTTTCGTAGCCGTTCAGCGTCCAGTATCTCGCGGGGTTCACGGAAAGGAAATGATATCCGTTTACCACGGCGTGCCGCCGCCCCTCCGCCGGGAGAGAATCCGCCGCGTCGATACGGAAAAATTCTTCGCCGAGCTGCGAATAAAACAGCGCGGGCATTTCCGTCATCACGTCGCCCAGCACGGAAGGATCGGTATCGTGATTGCCGAGGCAATAAAACACGCCCGTTTCGTTTACATCGATCGCTTCGGTAACAGCGGTTTTCAGCATCGCGATATCCGCGTTATATTCCGTAGTATAATTCGGCTGATCTTTCAGACCCGTTTTTTTCCAGGTATCCTCCGTGAGGTCGCCCGCAAAAAGCGCTACGTCCAGCTTGCCGCCCGCCAGTTCTTCGGCGTAATCGAGCGCGCGGACAAGCTTGTTTTTCACCTTCTCCTGCCCTACCTGCTGGTGAATATCGCTCATCGCCGAAAAACTAAGCACGATGTTGTTTTCGTCGAATTCTCCGCTTTTCTTATCGTCTTTTCCGCAGGAAGCAAAGGAAATCGTTGTTGCCGCCACCAGAATAGCCAGTGCGACAGCCGCCGTTTTTTTCATAGTTTACCTCGTTTTTTTCACCTCGCGGGAAGCTCAGGCAATAATGCCGAGCTCCAGCGCCGTTTCTTTCAGGATGTTCTGAATATCGGTATACCCCGCTTTCTTCAAATCGGAAATCATGCCGTCCCAGTCGCCGGAAAGATTTGCCGTACCGATAATCGCTTTGTTTACGAACGACCACGAAATATTTTTTACTTCCGCCATCTTGTTGTAAACCAGCGAAGGATATGCCGTAACGTTTACCAGCTTCGAATGCTGCAGATATTTCGTATACTCCACCGCCTGCCGCACGAGGGCGCCGTATTTGGGATACAGCGAACCGATGTCGGTAGCGATTTCGATGTTGCCGCTTCTTTCGTATTCGTCCCAGTCTACGGCATAACCGAATCGGCTGCCCATGCCGTGCAAGCCCGCGTTCACGGAATTGCCGTCAAGATCTTTCACTTTCGCGAAATAATTGGAGCGTTCGGAATTTCTGCCGTCGAGATCGGCAACCACGTTACCGTCCTCGTCCAGCGTGTAATGCGTGCCTTCGATGCCGTACAATCTGAGTTTCGAACCTTCGGGGCTGATCAGGTATTCCAGCAAATCCAGCGTTTTATACACGTCTTTCGTGCCTTTCGTAATCGCATAGCCGCCGTAATCTCCGCCCCAGTCGGAATAGCCTCTTTCGCCCTCGACGCCCAGCGTTTTTCCGGTTAATTCCGACGTGTTGCCCGTGCCGAGAAGCGGAGGTCCTACAATCACTTTATCGGCGCCGTTCGCGTCTTCGAAGTTTGCCACTACCCATTCCATGTGTCCTTCGCCGTTCGTCATGATGCAGCCCACTTTGCCGTTGTACCACTGGTTGCGGTCGGTATCGCCCGTATTCTGGTTGAACGTAGGATCGATCCAGCCTTTTTTATACATGGCGTTCATCCATTCGAGATACGGCTTGAATTCGTCGCGGGCGTACATATAAGAAGCCACGCCGCTATCCGTAATGTCCCAGTCGGGCGTAATGCCGAACGCGCCGTACAGCGGGTTAAGATAATAGTTGTAGGTGTTCGGCGAAATGCCGTACGTCTGCCCGGAAGGATTTCCGTTGGCATCGGTGAAGAGGTTGTTGCCCGAAAATCTGCTCATCACGTATTCGAATTCGTCCAGCGTTTCGGGCGCTTTCGCATTGCCGTCGTCATCAACAAACCCGATGGCTTTCAGCCAGTCCGCGCGGTAATAAATCGCCCACGCGGTTTTCGTTTCCACCGCGGGAATCAGGTAATGCCCTTCGTAATACTGAATGTTTTTATACTGATTGCTGTATACCAGCTTGTTCAGATACGGGTACCGTTCCTCGTTGCCGATCAGAAGCTCGTCCAGATTCCACAGCAAATCCTGCGAAGGATCCGCCCAGCGCTGAAAAGCGCCTTCGGAATTTTCGGGATCGTACCAGATGACGTCCGGCAAATCCATGCTGTTCATCATCGGCGTAAGCTTCGTGTAATAATTTTCGCTTTTCGCGCCTTCAAACGCGATGGTTACGCCTACGTCCGATTCGATTTTCTGAAAGACGGAATCCATTTTCGCGCCCGCGTATTCGTCGCCCGAATAGGTGAAAATACGAATTTCCTGCGAAGAACCGTCGATGGGCTTGGCGCACGCCGCCATCGGCGCCAGCGCAACCGCCGCCAGAACGATTCCCGCGATACGAGTCATTTTTTTCATTGTTCAATCCTCCTTGTAATCAAGAATTTTCATTTCGTTTCCGATGATTTCCGTAAAATCGGAAACCACCGCGATTTTCATATGTTTTTCGCCGCGTTTGTTTACGAGGTCGAATTTTCCCGTGTTTGCCGTCATGCCGTACGTATACGCGCTCTCCGTTTCGAGATGCATGTCGATTTCCTCAAAATCGCAGTAATCTTCGTACGCCTGCCGCACCACCATCACGTCGTGCAGGCAGATTCTCCAGCCGGGAAGTTTCGATTTCAGCCATAAATTCGTAAGCAGCGAAAGATACTCTTTGTATTCGCTCCCGCGCATGTTCAGCATGTATCGCTGCTGTTTTTCGCTCACCACGAATTTCGACGTTACTTCGCAGCCGAACGCCGTAACGGGCAAATCGGAAGAAAACACCGTTTTCGCCGCGGGAATATCGCAGTTGATATTCCATTCCACATACTGGTTCGCATAATCGCCGCCCATCATGATAACGCCGCCGATTCCGCTCATCGCCGACGGATCTTTTTCTATCGCCGCGGCGATATTCGTCAGCGGACCTATGGCAAGCAGCACCAGATTTTTGCCGTAGCGCTTCGCGCTTTGCACGATAAAATCGACGGCGTCCGACGGGCTGCCGTTTTCGTTATCCGGCGCATACGCTTCGTTTTCAAGGTCCGCCGTCCACTGGCAGCAATGCCCGTCCGCATTCCACGCGCCTTTCAGCCCCGCATACACGGGAAGCTTCTTGCCGTATAAAGCCGCCATTTTTTTGGCGATGCGCGCCCGCTCGTCGGTCCAGCGAAACACCGTGGTAACGCCGAGCAGCGGCAAATTTTTTTTCAACGCGAAATCCAGCGCGTACGCGTCGTCGATGTCGTCGCCGATGTCGGTATCGAGAATAAATTTTTTGTCTGTCATAATTCAGTCCTTTCGGCGGCTCAGCCTTTCACCGAGCCCACCATCACGCCTTTCGTGAAATACTTCTGCACGAAAGGATAAATCAACATAATGGGAATGATGGAAACCACCACCGTAGCCATTTTCACCGATTCCGCCAGCGCCTGCATCGAAGAATCTCCGCCGATGCCGGACGTGGATGTGGCTTTGGAAAGCATATCGCGCAGAATGTTTTGTATCAGCAGTTTTTCCTGCGATTTGATATACAGCAGCCCCGTCATGTAATCGTTCCATTTGCCTACGGCTACCCACAGCGCCACCGTAGCGATAATCGGTTTGGAAAGCGGAAGATATATCGAAAAGAAAATACGAAGTTCTCCCGCGCCGTCCAGCGCAGCCGATTCGCTCAGCTCCGCGGGAATCCCCTGAAAATAGTTTTTCACCACGAAGATATTGAACGCGCCCGTAGCGCCCACGGCGATATACACGAAGTAACTGTCCGTCAGCTGCAACACGTTTCTGATAAGGATATAAAACGGAATCAGCCCGCCCGAAAACAGCATGGTAATCAGCACGTACACCAGCGCGACCTGCCGCCCCGGCAAATCTTTTTTCGAAAGCGGATACGCGCCCACCGTGGTAAGCGCCACGGCAACCGCCGTTCCGATAATCGTAACCACGATGGTGTTTACGTACGCGCGGAATATGTTGGGATTGCCCAGCACGGATTTGTACGCCGAAAAGCTCCACACTTCCACGGGCAGCCCGTTTACCAGTTGCCGCGAACGGAACGATTCGGTGATTACGTATACGAACGGGGCAATCAGCACGGCAAGAAAAATCAGCGTAATCAGATACAATATCACGTTGCAGCGGATATCGGAAGCGTTATTTCCGAACCGCGAACGCATGAACGCCGAAAACTTGCCGCGTTCTTTTTTCGCGCCCTCCCGCGAGGGAATACTCTGTTCGTTTTTTACCATATTCCTTCGCCTCCTATCAGTTTCGTCAGTTTGTTGGTGATGATGACAAGCACGCAGCCGATCGCAGAATTGAAAAGTCCGATTGCCGTGGAAAGCGAGTAGTTGCCGCCCGTGATACCCAGCGAGAACAGATACATTTCCAATGTTTCGCCCTTGCCCGAAAGCACGCTGTTGTACGTGTTGTAAATCTGATCGAACCCGGCGTACATGATGTTGGAAAGGGTGAGAATCGCGTTGAACGAAATGGCGGGCAGCAGCCCCGGAAGGGTGATGTACAGAATTTTTTTGAATCTGCCCGCGCCGTCCAGCGAAGCCGCCTCATACAGCTGCGGATCGATGTTCATCAGCGTGGCAAGATAGATAATCGTGCCCCAGCCCGCTTCCTTATATATATCCGAAAAAATCAGGAAGCCCACATACAAATCGTCGTTACTGAAAAAGTGTATGTTTCTGCCGAACAGCTTCAGCATCACGCCCTGAAACGCCGTGGATTTATCCAGCGACAAGAAGATGCCGCCCAGCACTACCCACGATAAAAAGTGCGGTATGTACGAAACCGACTGCGTAAATTTCGCAAACCTCGCCGACGGAAGTTCGTTCAGCATCAGCACCAGAAGAATCGGCGCGGGAAAGCCGAACAGCATTTTCAGCAGCGAAATTCTGAGCGTATTGATCAGTTTTTCTTTGAAGAGAGACGTTCCGAACAGCTGATTAAAATACTTGAACAAATCAAGTTTTCCGTCCGTCGTCGCCCACGGGCTGCCCCAGATGCCCTTTCTTACAAACCAGTCTTTGAAAGCGATCTGCAAGCCGAACATCGGATAATAATTGAAAATAAACAGATACACGATGAGCGGCAGCAGCATAAGATACAGCGGCAGAAATCTGACGAAAAGATTGCCTTTCGTTTTTCTGCTCCGTTTCCCCGCGTTTTTGCTTGCCGCCGGTTCGCGCGTCGTTGCGATTTCCTTTTCCATACAAGATACTCCGAGCCGAAAAGTTTTTTGCTTCCGCGGCAGTTTTTCCCGCCGCGGAAACGTAACTTTTCTTTAGTTTTCTTTCTTCTTTCTGGTTGCCGCAAACGCGATTGCCGCCGCGCCGAGCACCGCCGCCGCGCTGCCGAATCCGACGAATCCGCCGCAACCCGACTTCGTTTCTACCTTATTCAGCGCCGCAATCGCCTGCAATTTTGCGGAATTGCCCAGCGTTTTGCTCTTCGCCGAAAGGATTTTTTCCTTGCCGTCCGCCAGCGCTT
>DLQW01000021.1 GCA_002474405.1 Christensenella sp. UBA7597
GACGATAGAGGTCAATTTAAATCTTTTCCTCTTTTCCCCGCCTCCACGCTCTCCCGCTCCGAAGCTTTCCTGCACCGTTTCTCTCTTTTTCCTTTCCCGCCTTTCGTCGTCCCCGCTTCCCGTCCGCCCCACGCCCCGTATTTCCTCCTACCCGCTCTTTTCCCAAACCATTTCTCCTCGCCGTCTTTTCGCTCCGAATCGTTGTCCCCGCCGGAAGCACAATTATTATCTCATAACTTTCCCCAAAACGCCGTTTTTCGTGCCACGTTTTTTATTTCAAAACACGAACATTTGTTCGTTTTTTTATAGTATAGCATATAAAATATGTCAACATATCGCCACTTTTAGAAAATTTTTCCACTTTTTTTTATTGAATATTTTAAAATAATATCGCATTTTTAACATATATCATCAAAAACACAAGAAATATTTTAAAATATTCAGCATCGTTATTCGGCTTCGTTATTCGGCGTCGTTTTTTGCCTCGCGCAACCTCGTTTTCCCGTACTTTTCATTCGCCCGCAAGCGCCGAAAACAAAAACAGCAAGCGAAATCATTGACATTTTTTTTTCGCCGTGCTATAATTTTCATATGTTACGGAAGAAGAAAAACAGCAACAAAAACATCTCCGCCCGCGCGCTCGCGTGCGCGGCGGCTTTCTGCGCGGCGTTTCTGCCGTTTTTCGGGCAATTTTCCCCCGTTACCAACGCGGACGCCGCAGAGGCGACGGAAATAAATCCGCCCGCCGCAACTCGATTCGCGTCCGCACAACAAACAGCGCGGCAAAACGCGCAGAACGAAAGTCTGTATCTGCCCGGCTCGTACGAACAGTATCTGCCGCTCGAAAATCCCGCGTCCGTCGCCGTCAGCGAAAATTACACGGCGATTTCCGACGGCTTAACCATCTACGTTTACAGCCGCCTCACAAAAAAATATACGCAATACAATCACGACGCCGCTTCCGATCAGAAAATCACGCAGATTCGCTTCGATAACCGCGAACGCCTGTTCTTCTCCACGCAGACGGCGAAGCTTTTCATGCTCTCGCAGAATTTCGAAACGGCAAGTCTCACGGGCGTGCGTTCCTGCAGTTCATTCGAAATCGCCGACGACACGTTGTATTACACCATCGCCGCCAGCGGCGCCATCTCCATCTATTCGCAACCGATCGAATCGCTCGGCGAAGCGGAAAACAATCCGCTCCAGACTCTGAACGACGATAACCATATCCCCGCCCTCGCCTACAACGGCGAATCCGTCTATTACACCTACAAGGGCGAATTTCTCTATTCTCTGGACGGCGCCAGAAAACCGTCGCTCACAGGCGGCTCCGCCACCGTCCTTTCCATGACGTTCGCGGAAGATTATTGCTATTTCACCGATACCGATCTGCGTCTCTACGCCTATCGCTACACCGACGATTCCGCCGTTCCCGAACAGCTCGGCGCAGGCGAAACTTACGTTTCCGTCAACGCGTCCTCGGCGGGAGATTCAGTTTACGCCGTCGGCAATCGAAAAATCAGACAAATCGATTCCGAAACGCGTGCGTTCACGTCTTTCGAAATCTCCGCTTCGTCGAATTCCGACGGCAGATTATACAACGCCGTCGATACCACCCTCGCCGGCAATACGCTTTTCACGCTGGATTGCGGCAATCCCGCCGAAAACGTCGGCGCGCGCGTTCTCCTCACCCCCGCGCTTGCCTACGGCGCCGCCGCGGCGGAAGATAACGGCAAAACCGCTACCATCCCGCTTTCGCAGTCCGACGCAAAATATATCGCGGCAGACGCCGAAACGTTTTTAATCGCCACCGCGCCCGACTCCGCGCAAACGTCCGCCGCGGCAGGCGTCCTCGCCCTGTACGATACCGCGGGCAACCTTCTGCAGACATTCGAAGCCGCCGACGGCGAACCCTTCACCGGAGTAACCAACGTTTACGGCACCTATTACGCCGCTTCGAAAAACTACCTTTATCGCGTCGAAAAAACCGTAACGCCCGCCGAAGACGGCGCCGAAACGGTTACGTACGCAATTCTTTCGGGCAAAACCACGCGTTCCAACCGACTGCTTACCTCCGACGTCTACGGCACTCTCTACTTCGTTCAGGCACAGCACGTCTATACCTGCGCCGAAGAAGAATTATCCGCCGCGTTTTCCGACGGCGACGCTTTCGGCAAACCTGCCGAAGAAGCCGTAGCCACTCTGCCGGACGAAACGGGCAGCGCGGAACAAACCACAAAAATCCTCGTCGATTTTCATCGCAACGTCTATGCGCTTCACGGCGGCACGCTCACGAAATGCGTAACCGGCGCCGACGATACCGCCGAAGATTACGATATGAAAACCAAAACGCTCGCCTATACGCAAAGCGAAAGCACGCCCGTCGTCAGCGCCGCGTTCGGCGTAGAAACGGAAACCGCGTACATCCTCTACAACGGCAATTTCATCGCCGCAACCTACGATCTTCCGCTTCCCACCGTCAACACCATCGCGGTCGACGGCACCGACGAAACCCTTTTCGCCGAAGAAAACGCCGCGTTTACCGTCGTGGAATGCGCCGAAAAATCCCTGCTCATCCGCTTCGATGTCGCCTCTTTAAAAGGCGCAACTTATTTCCCTTATCTCTCGTACGCGCGCGCCGCGGAAAAAACGCCCGCCATTTCGATGGGCGAAACGGAAAAATATTATCTCCTCGCCGTGTACGATAAAGAAAACAACGATTATTACACGGCGCTGGCGGAGAAACAGTTCTGCGCCGCCGTGTCGGAAGAAGAGTTCCTCACCCCTCCTCCCGCCGAATATGCCGACGGCGCAACGGGCTACGTAACCAACGCCCTGCCGCTGTACAAATATCCCTACCTTACCGATTTAATCACGGTCTGCCCGCTCGCTCGCGGCGCCGCCGTGCGCGTTTTAAAAACGGTAGAACGGCTGGACTGGAAATATTATCAGGTGGAATACACCGACGAAACCGGCGCGACGAAAACGGGCTTTCTCCCCGCAGCATACGTAACCAATACAAACGGCAACGTTCCGGAAGCCGAAACCACCACTCTCGGCGGCGAAAACAACAACAGCGATCTTGTCTGGCGGCTCGTATATATCGTGCTGGGCACGCTCGTCATCTGCATCCTCGCCGACTATCTGATTCTCCGCCGCAACGACAAATCATAAATTTATTCCCGCTTCGCGCCTTCCCCTTGCTTTCACCGTCGGAAAGAGCGTCGACGAAGCCGTCGCTTTCTTGCTTTCCCCTTCGGGTTTAGCCTTGTCGAGTTGCCGCTTGAAGGCAATCTCGGCAAGTAGAGTGGCGCGGAGCGCCGAGAGAGGTCAGTTTAAATTTTTACTTCTTTCCAAGACTTCCCCTTACCTGAAAACAGTTTTTTCCATAAAACCTGTTTCGGCAAAAATGGTCAGCCTATTTCATAGCCTTCCCCTTGGGGGGAAGGTGTCGCCGTACGGCGACGAATGAGGGGTAGCCGAACAACATTCAGGTATTTTCTTTTCAAAAAGCTACCTTATAATTAACCCGCATTCTCGGCTTCCCTGTCGAGAATGCTATCGGCACCCCCAAAGCGCAAAGCGCCGAGAACGAACTATCCCCCCCCCAAAAAAAAACATCATAAATCGATGAATTGTCAAGCTAAGT
>DLQW01000019.1:0-7602 GCA_002474405.1 Christensenella sp. UBA7597
GTACATCGGGTAGATGCACCATTTGTCGCCCGTGCGGTGATGCGCGCAGTGCAGAATACGGTAGATAACAGGGTCGCGCAGGTTCATGTTGGGCGAAGCCATATCGATTTTCGCGCGCAGACATTTTTCGCCGTCCGCATATTTTCCGTCGCGCATTTCGCGGAACAGTTTCAGGTTTTCTTCCGCGGAACGCGTTTTATAGGGGCTTTCTTTTCCGGGCTCGGTCAGCGTGCCGCGGGTAGCGGAAATTTCTTCGGGCGAAAGGTCGTCCACAAACGCCTTGCCCTCGGTAATCAGGCGTTCGGCATAGGCGTAAATGGTATCGAAAAAGTCGGAAGCGTACACTTCTTTCGCCCAGTCGTACCCCAGCCAGCGGATGTCGCGTTTAATCGCTTCCACGAATTCCGTTTTTTCTTTCGAAGGGTTGGTATCGTCGAAGAAGAGGTTGCACTTGCCGCCGTATTTTTTCGCCGTTCCGAAGTTCACCAGCATGCTTTTTACGTGCCCGATGTGCAAATAACCGTTGGGTTCGGGCGGAAAGCGCGTCTGAATTTCTTTCACTTTGCCGCTTTCGATGTCCTCGTTGATAATCTGTTCGATGAAGTTCGTAGGGTTCTGTAAAATTTCTGCCATAATCTTTCGCCTTTGCGTTTTAATTTTTCTTTTCTCCCGTCCATTTTCCCCGTACACAATTATTATACCACTTTTCAAAGAAAAATGAAATAAGATTATGCGATAAACGAAAAATTTTTTTCGGCTTTTTTCGCATTTTTACGGGTTTTTTAAAGAATTTTCCGCGAAATCGTTTTTTCCCCGGATTTCCGCTTTTACCGCCCTCCTTCCTACCCGTTTTTTCCGGGGCAAATTTTTATGTTCAAACCGAGTAAATGTTATTGACATCACGTGCGAAAAAGGGTATAATATACAAAAAGCTTTGTGTAAAACAAAACGGAAAAAATCGTTGAAATTTCAGGAGATTACGGTGTTATGAGCGAAAAACGTGCGGTAACGATGGATAAGTTGGTGTCGCTTTGCAAAAACAGAGGGTTTATTTTTCCCGGCAGCGAAATTTACGGGGGGCTTGCGAATTCGTGGGACTACGGTCCTTTGGGCGTAGAGCTGAAAAACAACGTAAAAAAGGCGTGGTGGAAAAAATTCGTGCAGGAAAATCCGTACAATACGGGCGTGGACTGCGCCATTTTAATGAATCCCCGCGTCTGGAAAGCTTCCGGGCATTTAAGCGGCTTTTCCGATCCGCTGATGGACTGCAAAAACTGCAAATCGCGCCACCGTGCCGATGATCTCGTGGAAAAATACGCCGAAAAGCATAAGCTGAATATTTCGGTGGAAAGCATGGATTCCGACGAGTTGCAGGCGTTCGTATCGGAGCATAAAATTCCCTGCCCCGTCTGCGGCAAATCCGATTTCACGCCCATCCGCAAATTCAATCTGATGTTCAAAACGTTTCAGGGCGTTACGGAAGATACCACGAATACCATCTATCTCCGCCCGGAAACGGCGCAGGGCATTTTCGTGAATTTCGAAAACGTGCAGCGTTCCACGCGCATGCGCGTTCCGTTCGGCATCGGTCAGGTGGGCAAATCGTTCCGCAACGAAATCACGCCCGGAAACTTCACCTTCCGCCTTCGCGAATTCGAACAGATGGAACTTGAATTTTTCTGCAAACCCGGCACCGATCTCGAATGGTTCGGCTATTGGAAAGATTTCTGCAAAAACTGGCTGCTTTCCCTCGGCATGAACGAGGAACACCTGCACCTTCGCGATCATTCGCCCGAAGAACTGTGCTTCTATTCCAAGGCAACCACCGATTTCGAATACGATTTCGCGTTCGGTCGCGGCGAACTGTGGGGCATTGCGGACAGAACCGATTACGATCTTACGCAGCACGCCAAAGAGAGCGGCAAACCGCTCGATTACACCGATCCCGTAACGAACGAAAGATACGTGCCGTACGTTATCGAGCCGTCGCTGGGGGCAGACCGCGTCGTGCTGGCGTTTTTGACGGACGCTTACGACGAGGAAGTGGTGGATAAAGAAAAGAACGACGTCCGCGTGGTATTGCACCTGCATCCCGCGCTTGCGCCGTACAAATGCGCCGTGCTGCCGCTGCAGAAAGGTCTGGCGGATAAAGCGGACGAAATCTACGCGAAAATGCGCAAAAAATTCTCCGCCACGTACGATCTCACGGGCTCCATCGGCAAACGTTACCGCCGTCAGGACGAAATCGGCACGCCGTACTGCGTAACCGTAGATTTCCAGACGGTTGAGGACGGCACCGTTACCGTGCGCGACCGCGATACGATGGAACAAATCCGCGTTTCCGTAGACGAAGCCATCGCTTATATCGAAGGCAAACTGGAATTTTAACCAAAACAAAACGAATATATCAGGATAAAAGATTTCCCGCACGGTTTACGTGCGGGAAATCTTTTTTAAAAAGAATATCGGCGTTAATTCTCGTCGTGTTCCGCGGAAACGTCCGCAATCTCCGCGGCTACGGAAGTCGCCGGAGAGGGGCTTTCTTCCAGCGTAAACAGCGCGGCGAATTTTTGAAACAGCGGCGGAAAATCGCACGTTTTATCCAGTAAACGCGAAAACCAGCCGATCAGCGTGCCGTTAATCGGCGCCATAATCAGCGTTCCCCACCCGATGCCGACGAATTTTTTAAAGAAACAAAGCGACATAATCACGCTTGCCGCAAGCAACGATAAATCCACGCTCGTTTTCATCACGGAAAGCTTTACTTTATACCGCGCGGAAACGGCTTTCACGAAAAAATCGTACACCTGCGGGTACAGATAGCTTTTGAAAAACAGCGCCACCGAAAAAGAGGTTAAAAGCACGCCCGCGATATACATCGCAACGCGGAGCGGCATCGCCATGCTTCCGGGTGCGGTTACGGCGGGGTTGAAACAGGGGATAAGCCGCCACAAATCCAGCGCCGCACCGTACACAAGGCAGGTGATAAACGAGGAAAGATACACAAGTTTAAAGCGCCGCAAAACAAGGCAAAGCACGATAAACAGCCCCGCCTGAATCACGTATTCCGCCTGTCCGAAGCTGAAAACGCCTGTTTTCAGGCTTAACAGATACGCGGGCGCAACAATCATCGAAATACCGAAGTTCGCCGCGGAGAGAATTGCCACGGCAAGCGACAATAAAGCGATTGCCAGAAAGTAAGTGATTTCGCTTGAAATTTTAATTTTTTTCATCGGTACACCGTGCCGTCGGAGGGCTAAACTTTATAAATATAGTCGACTTTTCTTGCCGCGGCTTTGTTTGCGGGGGCGGCGGCATAGCCTATCGCAATGCTCCCCACGCCCCGCAGATTGCCTTTCACGCCCCATTCGGCAAGTAGTTTTTTGCCCGCTTCGCTTTCGAAAATTTCGCGTTCGCGGTGCACCCACACCGTTCCCAGCCCCAGCGAAGCGGCGGCAAGCATCATATTTTCCAGCACGCAGCTCGCGTCCTCGATGCCCGTAGCCGCGTCTTTGTCCGTCAACACCAGAATCACCGTCGGCGCGCCGTAATACGGGTCGCCGTCTCTTCCCATCACCGCGGCGTTCAGTTCCGCGATTTTTTTGCGGTATTCCGCCGCGCTCACCGCAATAATCACGGGGGACTGCTGCCCGCGCCCGGTCGGCGCGTACGTACCCGCTTCCAGAACGGCGTCCAGCAGCTCCTGCGGCACGGCGTCGGGCTTGTACGCCCGCACGCTTCTGCGTTTTTTAATCGTTTCCAATACTTCGTTCGTCATAAAAAAGACCTCCTTGAAAAAATCGCCGCACGCCCGCAAAAAGAGGGGCGTATGGCGAAAAATGAGATGCACTCAGAAAAATCCATACCGATTTTGTATGTTTATTATAGCACGCGCGCCGCCGCGCCGTCAACGGTTTGAAAGGGGAAAATCCGTGCGGAACAAAAAATTTTTCAATCTTTTTCTCTGTCCGAACGGCTCATCCATATCACAAGGTCGTCCGCCACGTTCGCACCCAGTTTGTTCTGCAGCGAAATCGATTTGAAATTGTCCGTAATAATGTGCGCGTAGGGGGTGCGTCCTTCGGCGCGGATCTCGTTGATCTGGTAGCTTTCAAGCTCCTCGGCATACCCGTGCCGACGGTATTCGGGAAAAATCAGCAAAAGCCCCATGCTGCCTTCCGGGTGCTGCCCGATATACCCCACAAAATGTTCTTTTTTCCCGCCGTTTACGCCCGCCTGATTTTCTTCGCCGTCCGTCGGTTCCGAAGCATACGCCGCGTTTATTTTTTTCGCCGCAACCAGTTTCTTCAGCGATTCGGGCGACTCTATGTCGTACGTCTCTATAATCGTCCGCAGCTGTTTGTCGCCCGCCTTTTCAAAGCGCAGCGCGCCTTTTAAAGGCAGCGGCGCGGGCGGCGTGTACGTTACCTGATAACACTCCGTAACGCGGTCGAACCCGAAAAAAGAACGGCAGAATTCCGCCTGCTTTTTGCCATGGCAGACAAACGCGCTGTTTTTCACGCCCTCGTATTCTTCGGGAAACAGCAGAACGATTTTCCGTGCCGCGGTCTCGTCTTTCGCCGCAAACACATACGTGCCGTTTTCGTAAAACCCGTCGTCGTCGCGGAAGAATACGCCGTCCTCGCGCGCGTAAATCATGCGGCACTTCCTCGTGCGCAGCATGTCCGCCATATCCGCATACAGCACGGGATTTTTCGCGATAAACGCCTCGGCGGCGTTCAGCTGCCTGCGTTCGCGCAAAGCCGCTTTCTGCGCCTCTTCTTTTTTGTGCTTTTTCGATACGTACACAATCACGGCGACCGCCGCAACCGCCGCAATGCCTCCGATGCAAAGCGCCGCCACGGCGCTGTTATGGTTAAGTCCGTGCGTTTCGCCCTGATCGCCTGTTTTCACTCCGATGTCCTCGGGTTCCATGCCGTCCGGCTGTTCGAAAGGATTATCGAATTTTCCCGTTCCGGGCTGCTCTTCCGCCGCGCTTTCCGCCACAGCCGCGGCAGCGCTTTCCGCCGCCGATCCGCTTTGCGCAAAAGCAATCCCCGCGGGCGCAGCCGCCAGAAAAACGGCAATCGCCGCCGCAACGAATTTTTTTCGCAACATTCCCATAAAAATCACTTCCTTTACAGCAGGCGGAGAAGCTCCGTCAGCTTTGTAATCGTATAATCCGGCGCCGCGCCACACGGTCGCTTCACGCCTGTGCCGCCCGCATTGTCGCCCGCATTGTCGCCCGAACCGCCGCCCGCGGAATATTTCCCGCAGGGGTCGAAAAGGCAGCAATCGATGCCCGCGCCGTTCGCGCCCGCCACGTCCGAAGCAAGCGAATCGCCCACAAACAGGCAATCTTCCTTTTTTGCGCCGAGCCCCGCAAGCAGCCGCTTAAAAAACTCCGCCGTCGGTTTGATGGCGCCAAGCGCTTCCGATACGAACAGATTGTCGAACAGCCCGGCAAGCGGTTTCGTCCGCCCGATCTGTATCGCCGTCAGCCCGTTGGTGGCAATCGAAACGGCGTAGCCGCGGCGTCCGAGTTCCGTCAGCGTTTCCACGGCGCCGTCCATAAGGTTTCCGCCCGTTTCCAGATCCTTTAAAAATTCGTCCCGCCACTTCTTCGCGTCCGCGCCCTGCACAAAAAAGCCCCGCGCCGCAAGATAACCGATGATTTCCGCAAAAACATGTTCCACGTGCGCGCGGTAAAGCGTGTGGTATTCCCGCTGAATGGCGGGGGAGTGCACGTCGTACAAGCCCGTTTCCGTCCATATCCGTTCGGATACGGCGTTGGAAAAAGCAAGCAGATCGTCGTCCGCCGCAACGTTATGGCGTGCGAACAACCTCGAAAAGGCGCCGCGCTCGTCGTCGCGGTAGCGCAGCAGCGTATCGTCCGCGTCGAAAATCACGTGTTTGTACGCCCGCGCTCCGCCGCGCAAGGCGTTTTCCGAAGCAACCGACATCGCGCTCACCAGTCCTGTTTTTTCAAAGAAGAATCTTTCACGTCGTCGTAATAATCGAAGTATTTCCGCTTGAATTCTTCTTTCGTCATCGGTTTTCCGTCCGCGTCCGCAAGTTCTCCGTCGTCGTTCAACCGCTCTAAAAGTTCTCTCAGCTCCTGCGGCGTAAAATCCGCCACTTCGATTTCGCCTTCGTATTTCTGCATCAGTTTCAATAAATCCAGTTCCGACATTTTTTCACCTCAGACTTCCTCTTCGTAGGGCACTCCGTCGAAGTACTGCACGTCCTCCGGAATCATCCCGCAGGCAATCACGTCTTTTAAAAGCTTCACGCTCATTTTTTTATGCGCGGCTTTCAGCGCGGCAAGCAGTTTTTTGCCTTCGGCGTCCTCGGCTACGGCGTTTTTCAGCTGCATGTATCCCGCGTCCCAGATGGGCGCCAGCTGGTTCACGTAACAGTATTCGTAAAACGCGCGCGCCTTCTTCATCACCGCCGCCGCGTCCGCGGAAAGTCTCCGTCCTTTCAGCCATACGGAAAAGAAAGATTCGCCTTCGCTTTTTTCCGCCGAACCGAGCGGCACGCCCCATTGTTCCACGTCCGAAATCGTAAAGGGGAAGAGGTTGTTGCGCACGCGGTAGCTGTTGCCTTTGTATTGTATGTTTTCAAACGAGCAGCAGTTATCCGAATCGGCAAACGCGCTCCACACCGCGCAGTCCGTGTAAAAACTCCTCGGCAGCTCTCCCTCCGGCGCGCGGAATTGGTCGCGGTTGTTCGACCAGGTGGGCGTCGCCAGTCTCCGCGCCGCGTGAATCGCCATCGACCGTTCGAAGTTCGCCTTCACCACAGAATACGAACCCGCCGAAGCCTGCGGACCGGAAAATAATGCCGTCTGGTTCAGGTGCTGAAAATCGTTGCCGCAGCACATCAGCGAACATAAAAACCCGTCCGCCACTCTGTCGCGCACGTCGGCGTTGCCCTCGCCGATGCCGAAAGCGCCTGTAAACGGGGGAAATACCTGCGTGGTTTTCGGGCGTTTCACCCAGGAAGAAAGCGGCTTGAACGCGCCCGTTTCCACCTTTTTCACGCCCACTTTTTCCGCTTGCATGTTAAATACGTCGAGGCACAGCCGCTGTTTTTCTATCGGCTTTTCTTTCGCGAGGTTCCACACGATGAACGCCACGGGAAATTTTCCCTTGCTCCCCGCGAAGTTTTCGGAAGAAAATAAAAATCCGCGCTCCGCCGTGTATCTGAACGCCTGTTCGCGCAGTTTCTCGTCGTTCGGCGCGTTCAGGTATTTCAGCGTGGAAAACAAACCGAGGTATGCCGGTTTGCCCGCAAATTCTTCGGAAATGCGGAATAAAAACTGCGAGAACAACTCTCTGCCCGTTTCGCCCAGCCCGCGGGCAAGCATTTCTTTTCTCACCGCCGTAACGGAAACGCCCGTTTTCGAAGTTTTGCCCTGCGTTAAAGAGGTGGTGTTGCTGGTCGCGAACGGCGGATTGATGAAAATCAGCCATTTCAGTTTCGGGTTTTCCAGATCTTTCCGCAAGTTTTCGGGCATTTTCCACGTTTTTTCTTCTTCGGGCGCGCCCGCGGAAAGTTTTTCTTTTTCGGCGTTCCTTTCATCCGAAGCAAGCAGGG
>DLQW01000019.1:7622-11885 GCA_002474405.1 Christensenella sp. UBA7597
TAGGGCGGAACGCATCGGATTCTCTCCGTAATCGGGGTTAAACGTGCTTTCGGCAAGCCTCAGCCTGCGCCGTTTTTCAAATAAGAGTTCCGCGTCGTCGTTTAAATAATCGTAGGTAAACACGGTGGAATAGGGGAATACGCGCCGGCAGTACATCGCGTCCTCTTCGCCTATCGTGGAAATGTAGGTGTAGGGCAGCACCGCCGCGGGCAGAGTAAATTCAAGGTTGCCGCTGCCCGCCGCCATATCCCATACGCGGTATTCGCCGCTTTCCAGCCGCCGCTTGCCTATCACCCGTTCGATGTACCCGTACGCTTTCTGCGCAAATACGGGCGGCGTATAAAATTCGCCCTGCATTCTGCGGCTTTCGTCCTCGCCGAGGCGGTCGATTTTTCTCCGCAGCGAAAAAGCCGTGGTTTCGTCCTGTACGCGGTCGTACACGCTCCAGAAATAGTTATATTCGTACACGGGCAAACGGTGCGTTTCTTTTCCGCTTTCCAGAAGAAACTCCACGCGCCCGTTTTTGTTCGGCGCGCCGCCGCGCAGCGCGTCCGCCAGAAAGTATTCGGCAAGCTTCTTTTCGCCCCGCCTGCCGTCGAGATAAAAGGAAAATAAGGAAGCCCAGTATTCGTACACCCGTTCGAAATTTTCTTCCGTAATCGGCTTTTTCTCTTTCGGAAACATCGAAAGCTGTTCCCCGCACGCGCCCGCCAGCGCCGCGCGGAACGCCCGTTCTTCCTCCGCTTTTCCGAGGGAATACACCCGCACGCGGCACAGCTGCGGCGAAGAGAGCAGATCGCGCGTTAAAACGGGGCAGGGGGAAGCGGGGGTTCTGTCCCAGTCGTAGTCGTTGCCGCCGCGTTTTCCGCAGAACGCCGAAAAATCCTGCGTGGAAGCGAGAAAGGCTTCTTCGCGGCACACGCCGCAGATTCTTTCGGGCAGCAGCCGCTCCGTTTCCTCGTAGCGGATTTTCCGCACCGTATACAGCGCCTGCGCCAGCATCGAAGAAAGGCGGGCGGCGGAAATTTTCTTTTCTTTGCGGAATACGAAAAGCACGCCGCTGTACGTATCGCCTTTCACCTGCGCTTCGCCTATGCCCACCGCGTTGTAAAATTCCGCTTTCACGTTCTGTTCGCTTCTGGCGCTTTTCAGCGCGTCGAAAAGCGCGGTCCCGTTTCCCGTCCCGCCCGCGATTTTTTCTGTCGTTTCGTTTTTCATCTGTGTGTTCCGCACGTTTCTGCCGCGCTCCTTCCGCCTTGGAAATATTCGTAGAATATTATACTACGTTTTACGGGAAAAAGCAAGCGCGTTATGCGCCGCGGCAGAAAATCAAAGGCAAAAAAGGAAAAAAACGCCGCTTTTTTTCCCGCGTTGCCGTAATTTCCCTTTTCGGGCAAATTTTGTGTCTTGCAAACCGCGCCGCCGCATGTTACAATGCTTTTAAAACAAAAAAACGGAGGCAACACAAATGAAACGCATGAAAAACGCCGCGGCGCTGATTCTTGCCGCGTGCTTTACCGTTCTTCCCGCATATTCGCTCACCGCGGCATACCGCGCCGATCATATTTCCGCCGCGCCGCCGCAGGGCGAAACGCAGCCGTCCGAATCCCCCGATACGCCCGATTCTTCCCCGGAAAACCCCGCAGAATCGCCCGATACCCCGCAGGAACCGGATACTCCGGAAGAACCTTCTTCCCCGGAACAGCCCGCCGAGCCCGTCGCGCCGACGGAACCGGAAGAACCGCAGCCGCAACAGAATCTGCAGCTGTACATAATCTGCACGGGCAGCGGCGTAAATCTCCGTTCTGGCGCGGGCAGCGGCTACAAAGCGGTGGCTTCGGCGGAAAAAGATACTTCGTATGCGGTGGCGGAAAAAACGGGGAACTGGTACTGCGTGTATTACCGCGGCAAAAAAGTGTATCTTTCCGCAACGTACGCCAAAGAATTCACGCTGGAAAAAAGCGATAACGCCGCCGTGGAACGGGTGCTGGCAGAGGCGTATAAACTTCTCGGCACGCCGTACGTGTTCGGCGCAGTGCGCCTGCATGACGGCGCGGGCAATTTTCAGCGCGGCTTCACCGTAAACGCGTTCGATTGTTCTTCGCTCACGCAGTACGTGTTTTATTTCGGCGCGAACAAACTTCTCGGCACCACCACACGGTTGCAGGTAAAAGAGGGCAAAGCCGTAAAGAAAAGCGAGCTTTCCCGCGGCGACTGCATCTATTTCACCAACGCTTCGCGCTATTACAACACGGGCACGGAGCGCGTGGGGCATGTGGCGATTTATCTCGGCAACGATTATATCCTGCACACCTCGTCCGATTACGCCCGCATCGAAAAGCTTACCGCCGCGCGTAAAAAGTATTATATCGAAGCCCGCCGCTTCGTGTGAGAAATTTGCGGAATTATCTTTCGTAACGTTCGGAATTTTGTTTCTTTTTCACATTTTTCCGCGTGTCTGCGCTTGACAAATTTTTCCCCGTATCGTATAATAAACGTAGCCCCGTCGGAAGCTTTCGCTTTCATGCAAAACCGATGCCGCCGGGCGGCGGAAAAGGGGCGGCAAAAATCGTCAGGGAGAAACAGAAACAACAATGAACAGACAGTGGACGGAACAGGAAATCAACGAATGGTACGCAAAGCAGCCGTGGCTGCGCGGCACAAACTTTTTGCCTTCGGATTGCATCAACCGCCTCGATATGTGGCAGTCGATCGGAAGAGAAGAGCATCTGAAAACGGCGGAAACGGAATTGAAACTCAGCGAAGAAACGGGCTTCAACACGGTGCGCCTGTGGTGCAATTTCGACGTATACTATAAAGAACCGGAAGAGTTTATGCAAACGCTGGAAAGCTACATAGCGCTTTGCGCGAAGTATCATCACAGCGTAATGCTCGGTGCTTGCGTACGAAGAAGATCTGCCTTACGGCGATAAATTCGTAGCGAAAGAGCTGGGCGCGCAGAAAGAATATTACAACCATTTCAACCGCGATTACGAACTGCAGGATAAACTGATGGCGGAGCACGCGTATAAGCACTATACGGAATATCCCGAAATCAAGCCGATATTACATGGAAATGGTGGAACGCGTTGTGAAAAAATACCGCGCCGACAATCGGATTCTGGCTTGGAATATCGAAAACGAACCGGGCGCCGCCATCGGCGAACATTCGATTCCGTTGATGCTCGAGCTGTTCGCGCTCGTGCGTTCGCTCGATCCCGTGCAGCCGTTGGCGGCGGACGTGTACTGGGGCGTGCGCGAAAACGGAGAATTGAAAAACGAGGTGGAAAAGACGGCGTACGCGCTTTCCGATTTCATTTCGTTCCATTCCTATTCGGACTACGAAAAGTTTTTAACGGGCATTTACACGCTGAAAAAGTATTTCAAACGCCCGATTATCGTAACGGAGTGGCTCAACCGCTGCAACCATAACAACGTGCAGGAGATTTATCCGCTGATGCTTATCGAAAACGTGGGTTGCTACTGCTGGGGCTTCGTGCAGGGAAAAACGTACACCACCGAACCTTGGGATTCGCTCTGGAAACGGGCGGAAAGCGATCCGAATGTAGATTTCGATTTCACGAAGTGGCAGCACGAATTATACCGTAAAAACCTGCACCCGTACGATCCCCGCGAAATCAACACCATCAAGCACTGCAACGCCCTCGCCGACAAAAAGTAAATTATCTCCTTCTTGCTTTCCCCTTCGGGCAGGCTTCACCTGATTCGTTATGCAGTTCGCAGTATCCTTGCTTTCCCCTTCGGGGAAAGTGTCTGCGTAAGCAGACGATAGAGGGTAAATTTTACTTTTTCCTTATTTAAGCCTTCCCCTTGGGGGGAAGGTGTCGCCAAGTTTCCCTGCAAAAGCAGCTTTGCGGCTTCCCCTTGGGGGGGAAGCTCCTTGTGAAGCAAGGTGATGAGGGGCGTACCTTGTTTTCAATACGCCCAAATTTAAACAAAGGGGCGCAATGTTTTCTATACAAAAGTGAGAAACAACAATGAACAGACAGTGGACGGAACAGGAAATCAACGAATGGTATGCAAAACAGCCGTGGTTGCGCGGCACCAACTTTTTGCCTTCGGATTGCATCAACCGCCTCGATATGTGGCAGTCGATCGGAAGGGAAGAGCATCTGAAAACGGCGGAAACGGAATTGAAACTCAGCGAAGAAACGGGATTCAACACGGTGCGCCTGTGGTGCAATTTCGACGTATACTATAAAGAACCGGAAGAGTTCATGAAAACGCTGGAAAGCTACATAG
>DLQW01000085.1:0-213 GCA_002474405.1 Christensenella sp. UBA7597
TTCGATTGAAAAGCGACGGAAAAACACGGTATCGGAAAAATTTCCGATTGCGCCGTCGGAAAAAACGATAGAAATGCAATTACGCCTTTCCGCTTTTGAAACGGAAGGGCGTATGTGATTCTGTGGCAATAAAAAAGCACAAGACAATGTATCTTGTGCTTTTTCCGTTTACGGTTTTTATCGCCGTAAATGTGGAGCTACTGGCCGGACTTG
>DLQW01000085.1:290-14174 GCA_002474405.1 Christensenella sp. UBA7597
GCTCTACCAACTGAGCCACAGTAGCATATTCTGTTGTGTTGCCGTGCAATCGATATTTATCAATCACAAGCTTGTTTATTATACTCTAAAGAGAAAAAAAATGCAAGCGTTTTTCTATACCGTAACGAAAAATTTTGAAAAATTTTTTCGGAGGCGGAAAAACGGCGGCTTCGCCCGATTTTTGCCGCGGCGGCGCGCTGTATGATAAATGCAAAAAATCGTAGTTTTTGACAATAATATTGTTGCTATCGGGTTGACAGCGGGCATTTTAACATTTATAATAATAGTAGCGGAAGAAAAAGAACGCGGGAAAATACGATGAAAAAAACAGGAAAGAATAAAAAACGGGAAGCGAACGAATACGAATGGTATTCCGACGAAGCGGACTACTTCTATTGCAGGGATATGCGCGATTTAAGCTGCTCGCTGCATTTTCACAGCAGCTGGGAATTTATTTTTGTTGCCGAAGGACAGCTGAAGCTGCTTCTCGACGGCGAAGAATATTGCGCGAAGAAGGGCGACGTATTGTTTATTCCCGGTTTTGTTGTGCATTACGCGGCGGGAACGGAGAAAAATCGTTGTTTCTCGTTGGTTTTCGGCTCCGATTACAAAAGGGCGTTTACGGATGAGTTCGGCGAAAAGCAGTTTGATTTTATTCTGCCGTACATTGAAGGGCGCAGCGAGGAAATCTTCCGCTTCGTGGAAGAGTGCGTGAAAAATTTCGGAACGTTTTCAGCTTGCGAACGGTTTGGCATGACAAGCATGTTTCTGGGCGCGTTCGGGCGGATGTATCCGTTGAAAGCGGCGGAAAATCAATCGTCGGACAAGCTGATTATCAATTTATTGCGATATCTCGATAAGCATTTTACGGAAAATATCTCGGTGGAGAGCGTTGCGGAGCATTTCGGATACTCGAAAAACTATTTGTCTACGCTGTTCAATAAATATACGGGAATGAGATTTTCCGATTATCTGAACCGTTTGCGGGTACGCGAAACGGCGAAACGGATGGAAAATTCTTCCGTCGGAATTACGTCGGTCGCGCTCGATTGCGGATTCAATTCGCTGAATACGTATTATCGGGCGAAGCAGAAATTTTTGACGAATAAAAAATAACAGTGCCGGTGGCGCACAAAAAAATATAAGGAGTAAAATTATGCTGGATAAGCATCTGATTGCAAAAACCGCCCCTGTGGCAAACGAAAATAACGTGATTTTATGGAAAAATTACCGCGTAACTGTGCTCGGCGAGCGGCTTTTCAGACTGGAGCGCAGCGAGCGTAAAAAATTCCGCGACGGCGCGACGCTTTCCGTCTGGTTCCGCAATATGCCGTCGCAGTCGTTTACGGCAACGGAAAAAGATGACGATTTAGAAGTGAAAACGGCGGGCGCGACTCTGTTGATAAAAGAAAACCGCGGGGATTGCCGGATTATTCTGTGCGGAGAGACAGAGGCAAAGCCGATTTGCAACGACGGCAATCTTTTGGGAACGTATCGCACGCTGGACGAATGCGACGGGGATCTGTATATCAGAACGGGCAAGAAAATTCGGCTGGAAAACGGCGTTTGTTCGAAAACGGGTGTTGCTGTGTACGACGATTCGAGCAGCGAAACGCTGAATCGGAACGGAGAAATCGAAAAAGAGTACGCCGACGGCACGGACGAATATATTTTTGCGTACGGAAAAGATTACCGCGGCGCGGTGAAGGCGCTATATATGATTTGCGGCACCGTTCCGCTTGTGCCGAGATTTGCGTTGGGCAACTGGTGGAGCAGATACTTCGAATATACCGACGAGGAATATCTTACGGTTTTAAACCGCTTCAAAGAGCACGGGGTTCCGCTCAGCGTGGCTACGGTGGATATGGACTGGCATTATTCCGTGCATCTGGACGAACAGAAAAAAATTACGGAAAGCGGGAAAAACACGGAGTTTTACGGCGGGGCGAACGGCTGGACGGGATATTCATGGAACAAAGATCTGTTTCCGGATTATAAAGAATTTCTGCGGCAGGTAAAGGCGGAAGGACTGAAAATCACGCTGAATCTGCACCCGGCGGACGGCGTGAGATGGTTTGAAGATATGTACGGCGAAATGGCGGAAGCCGTGGGAGCGGACGCCGCTTCCGGAGAGCAGATTAAGTTTGATATTTTCGACCCGAAGTTTGCGAACGCATATTTTTCCGTATTGCATAAGCCCTATGAGAAGGACGGCGTGGATTTCTGGTGGATTGACTGGCAACAGGGAAAAGCGGCGGGAAAGCTCGGCATCGATCCGTTGTGGGCGCTGAATCATTATCATTATCTGGATAACGCGAAAAATTTCCGCGAGCCGCTGATATTATCGCGCTATGCGGGCGTGGGCTCGCATCGGTATCCGCTGGGATTTTCGGGCGATACGGTGATTACGTGGCGCACGCTGAAATATCTGCCGTATTTTACCGCGACGGCGAGCAACATCGGCTACGGCTGGTGGAGCCACGATATCGGCGGGCATATGCAGGGCGAACATAACGGCGAGCTGTTTTTGCGCCATGCGCAATTCGGCGTGTTTTCGCCGATTAACCGCTATCACAGCACTTCGGCGCCGACGCTTACGAAAGAGCCCTGGTTTTACAAAAACGGAACGGGAGCGTTATTGGAAGAACAGATGAAACTGCGCCATAAATTGTTGCCGTTTTTGTACACATGCGCGTACAAGGCGAATAAAAACGCGGAGATGCTGATAGAACCGACGTATTATTATCATCCCGATTGCAAGGAAGCTTACGAATACGGGAACGAATATTATTTTGGAGGCACTCTTCTGGTGGCTCCCGTGGTAACGCCGGAAGGAAAAGACGGGTTTGCGAGAGTAAAAGCGTGGTTGCCCGCAGGGCGCTGGACGGATATTTTCACGGGAGACGTTTATGAAATCGGCAACGCGAACGGCGAAGAAAAAACACTGCTGCGCACGCTGGAAAGCATTCCCGTGCTGGCGAAGAGCGGTACGATTCTGCCGCTTTCCGAAGCGAAAGGAAACGGAACGCCGAATCCCGGAATGCTCACAGTGAAAATTTTCGACGGGAACGGCGAATACGAGATGTACGAGGACGCGCATGCGGTAAATGGAGACGGCGAATTTTTCACGAAGTTTATCGCCCGCGAAACGACGTCGGAAAACGGGGAAACAATACAGTCGCTTTGCATTACTTCGTCCGGGGACGGCAGCGTGATTCCGTTGGAAAGAAAAATCCGTTTGCAGTTCGTGAACGCGGAAAAGGGGAATATATCCTTGAAAATCGGCGGAAAAGAAGTCGACACGGCGAAAATTTATGCCGACTGCGTAACGCTTTGCATCGATTTCAAGCCCGGAGAAACATACGAAATTTCTGTAACGCATCGGCGCGAAAGTAAATTCGACGCCTGGAAAAAACGCGCCGCGAGAATTCTGACGGAGTGCGACGGAACGAACGCCGTGCATATTACGGCGAACCGTGAGCTTCAGGAACTGAAAAACGAAAACGAATTAGCGTTGTTTTTCAATTATCGCAGCAAGCTTCCGGAAGAAGTGGTAGAACGGCTGATGGAAACGTTTTGATTTTTGACGGATAGAGCGCCGTCGGCGCGAAACACCGACGGCGCTTTTGTATGTTATGCCACAAGGATAACGTAATCGTTTGTCCGCGAGGATTAAAGGGAATTTTGGTTGAAAATACGAAAAAAGCGATCATCGAAAATAATCTGATTGTACGATGATTGGCATAAAAGGGCGCAAGTTGTTAAATTTTATGAAAACCGTGATAAAATCGCTTGCTTTTTTTTGACGGATTGATTATAATAAATAATGTGCCGTGTGCCGGTGTGGTGGAATTGGCAGACGCGCGGGACTCAAAATCCCGTGATGGCGACATCGTGTGGGTTCGACCCCCACCACCGGCACCAAATTTTAAAAGCTCCGAGGGCGATGGATTCGTTTTCGGGGCTTTTCTATTTGTTTTCGGACTTGCTTTTTATGCGGAAAAATTCTGGGTTGAACAACGAAAAACGGGCAATAATTGACAAGAAGAGGAAAACGCACGCTTTAAAAATCGGAAAACGGCGGAAATCGATAAATCTTTTCTTGATTTTTTTCGGCGCTTGTGGTACAATATCCGTATATACAACGGCGGCGCCGCGGAGACAAAGAACGAAAAATCCGTCGGCGAACGAATCGGACGAAGAAGGAACAGGCTATGGATAAATTGGTATTGATCGACGGGAACAGCTTATTGAACAGGGCGTTTTATGCAACGCCGCTGTTCACCACGAAAGACGGCTTTCCCAGTAACGGAATTTTCGGATTCGTGAAGCTGCTTTTGAAAATTATCAACGATAAAAAGCCGCAGTATCTTGCCGTCGCTTTCGATTTGCATGCGCCTACGTTCCGCCATAAAATGTACGGCGATTATAAGGCGGGGCGGCGCCCGATGCCCGAAGAACTTGCGGTGCAAATGCCCGTTTTAAAAGAACTTCTGCATCTGATGCGCGTAAAAACCGTGGAGTTGGAAGGATATGAAGCGGACGATCTGATAGGAACGCTTTCCCGCAGATTTTCCGTACATTCGTATATTTACACGGGGGACAGAGATTCGTATCAGCTGGTGAACGAAAACGTAAACGTATGTTTTACGAAGAAAGGCGTGAGCGATTTGTTGGAATTGACGGAGAAAAATTTTGCCGAAGAAATCGGGTTGAATCCGCCGCAGATTATCGATCTGAAAGCGCTGATGGGCGATAAATCGGATAATATTCCCGGAGTGAGCGGTATAGGCGAACAGACGGCGAAAACGTTGTTGCAGAAATACGGCACGCTTGACGGCGTGTACGAGCATATCGGCGAACTTTCCGCGGCGCAGCAGAAACGGCTGGAGTCGGAGCGGGAAACGGCGAAACTTTCGTACACGCTGGCGACGATCGACGTGAACGCACCGGTAGATTGTCATTTAAACGACTGCGTGCTGCGCATGCCGTTTCCGTATGCGGTGAAGCAAAAATTCGCCGAACTGGATTTTCGTTCGCTTGCCACGCTGGATTATTTCGAAGCGCCGCAGGAGGGAGCCGGGGCGGAAACCGTCGCAAAACCCGATGAAGAAAAGTATACCTGCCGCAAAATTACGCTTGCCGACGTAAACGAAGCGACGGATTGTTTTGAAAAGAATGAGGGGAAATACGTTGCATGCGTGTATTCGGAAAACAGCTTTGATTTTTTGCTTGAAAACACGGGTACTGCCGAGGAAAACGATTGTCGTTTCACGGAATATTCGCTGCCGTTCAAAGAGAATCTGCTTGACGAAGGCGTGAATCCGGGAGAACTGGCGCCGCTGCTGGAAAAGATTTTTTGCGGCGGGGAAACCGTGATTTGTTATGACGTGAAGTCGTTTTTGTATCATTTGTCCGACGATAAAATCGAAGCGACGGCAAGATTGGAGGACGTCGGGCTGGCGAAGTATATCGAAGAGGGAACTTCGTCGGCGGAAACGCTTTCTTATCTGATTGACGCGCGCGGATTCGACGCGGATTTGCCTGCGCTCGGTTTGTATCGGTTGTTTTTCTATTTTTACGAACGTCTGAACGAAGCGGAGAAGAAGCTGTACCGCGAAATCGAGCTGCCGCTGGTAAACGTTTTGTTCGATATGGAAGAAACGGGCGTGCGGGTGGATTTAAACATGCTTGACGAACTTTCCGTGCGGTATAATAAAGAATTGCAGGAAGTTACCGCGAAAATTTATGCGGAAGCGGGAGAAGAATTTAATCTGAATTCTCCGGCGCAGCTTGGAAAAATTTTGTTCGATAAATTGAAAATCGGGGAAAAGAAGGGCGCCGCGCAGGAAATGAACGATAAAGCAAAGCCGAAAAAAAATCCCGGAACCTCGGCGGAGGTGCTTGAAAAATACGCGGACGAATACGAGATAGTACGGCTGGTTCTGCGTTACAGGCAGGTGCAGAAGCTGCTTTCCACTTATATCGCGGGCATCCGCCCGCTGGTGGTGAAGGGGCGCGTGCACACCACGTATAATCAAAGCAATACTTCTACGGGACGACTTTCCAGCGCGAACCCGAATTTACAAAACATTCCCGTGCGTACCGACGAGGGGCGGGAGCTCAGAAAACTGTTTACGGCAAGCGAAGGAAACGTATTTATCGACGCGGATTATTCGCAGATTGAGCTTAGACTGATGGCGCATTTTTCCGGATGCGAAAAACTGAAAGAGGCGTATCGGAACGGGGCGGATATTCATGCGATTACCGCTTCGCAGGTGTTCGGTGTGCCGCTTGAAGAGGTAACGCCGAAGATGCGGCGGGAAGCCAAGGCGGTGAATTTCGGCATTATTTACGGTATCAGCGCGTTCGGACTTTCGAAAGATCTGGGAATTTCTTCGAAAGACGCCAAGGCGTATATCGATAAATACTTCGAAACTTATTCCGAGGTGAAAACATATATTGATAGCAACGTGGAAAATGCGAAAAAGGACGGTTACGTTACTACGCTGTACGGGCGCAGGCGCGAAATTAACGAATTGAAATCGTCGAATTTTGCCGTACGCTCGTTCGGAGAACGCGCCGCGATGAATATGCCGCTGCAGGGAACGAGCGCGGATATCATCAAAATCGCCATGGTGCGCGTTTATAAGCGGCTGAAGGACGAGGGGCTGAAAGCAAAACTTGTTTTGCAGGTGCACGACGAGCTTGTGGTGGATTGCCCGGAAAGAGAAAGAGAAAAGGTTGAGAAAATTCTGAAATTCGAAATGGAACATGCCGCGGAACTTTCCGTGCCGCTTGTAGCGGACGTGGGAACGGGCAAAAGCTGGTACGAGGCGCACTGAAGCGCTTCTGTCGGCTGATTGCTTCGGCGTTGCGTTACGGAAAGGCTGAACGGCGGGCTGAAAATATGGAAACGATAACAAATCGATCCGGCGATTCCGGATATTGCAAAATAGCCGTTACCGGCGGAATCGGCAGCGGAAAATCGACGGTGTGCGAGGAAATCGCGGGGCTCGGTTATTCCGTTTTTTCCTGCGATGAGATTTATGCCGAAATGCTCGGCGAACCGGATTTTGCCGCCGCAATGGAAATTTTATTTCCGGGCAGTACGAGCTGCGGGCGGGTAAATAAAAAAGAATTGCTTAAAATAATTCTTCGCGATAAAAAGGCAACGGAAACGCTGAACGCTTTTACGCATCCGAAGATAATGGCGCGGCTTTTCGAAAAAATGGACGAAGCGGCGAAACGAATCCTTGATGCGCACAATGATGCGCAAAACGACAATTCGACTACGGCAATAAAAAATCCGGGGCTTGTGCCTGTGTTTGCGGAAGTACCGCTTTTGTTTGAAAGTAAAAGTGACGGATTGTTCGATAAAATTATTGTAGTTACCAGAAACGAAACGGAGAAAATACGCAGCGTAATTGTAAGAGACGGGTGTAAAGAGGACGTTGTAAAAGAGAAAATGTCGTTGCAGTTCGATTATTCTTTACCTCCGGATAAGGAAAATTATCCCTCTTATGATAAGATAATTTTTCTTGAAAATAACGGTTCGAGAAATCAATTAAAATCAAAACTGATAAAAATATTGCAGAAAATCTGATTAAAAACAGGGGAAAGCGGGCTTTTAGCCCGCTTTTTATGTTATGTCTGACATAATTATAACTGTTATGACACACATAATGGTTATGTCTGACAAAGCAATATTATTATGTTACGCATAATAATTATGTCTTGCGTAGTAATTTTTATTTCAGACACTGCGTTAAAAAGGAAATTCGTTAAATGAAGCGAAAAGCGGAGAATGAAAACGGACGACGGAACGCAAGCGGAAAACCGCGAAAAATAGGCTTTTAGCGCATAACGGGCGGAGAAAGGCAAAAATTTTTTACGAAAAGCGAAAAATTTTGCCTGTACTACTTGAAATTTCCTTATATTTGTAGTATAATATTATTAAAGGGCGAAGTTTGCGCGTTTGAAAGAAAAACGGACGTCGCCCGAATCGTGCGAAGAAGCGTGCAGAAGCTTAAAACGATGCTTTTATAAAGCAGAGGCGCGTATTCATAATGCCAACGAACGACAAGGAGACTGATTGAAGTTATGCCCGGAACCAAAGCAGAAAATAAAGCGGATTTTCCTTTACACTTATTTCATCACGGCGTGAATTATAAAGCTTACGAATTTTTCGGGGCGCACGAAATCACCCGCCGCAGAAAGAAAGGATTTGTGTTCCGCGTGTGGGCGCCGAGGGCGAAAAGCGTGTCGCTTGTGGGCGAATTCAACCGCTGGGATCCCGCGGCGCATGTCATGTCCCGCCTGATCGACGGGGAGACGTTTGAAATTTTCGTAGAGGGGATTACCCGCTATGCGGCTTATAAATATTGCATCGAAACGCAGGACGGAAGGCTGCTCTACAAAGCGGATCCGTATGCGTTTCATACGGAAACGCCCGGCGGAAATTCGTCGAACGCTTCGAAAGTTTATCCGCTCGACGGCTTTGCCTGGGAGGATAAGGAATATTTCAGAAAGCTTTCCCGTACGAATATTTATTCTTCGCCGGTCAATATCTACGAAGTGAATCTTCTTTCGTGGAAGCGCCACGAGGACGGTTCGTTTTTTACGTACGGCGAGCTGGAAAAATCGCTGGTTCCGTATGTAAAAAGAATGGGATACACGCATGTGGAATTCATGCCCGTTTCCGAATTTCCTTACGACGGTTCGTGGGGGTATCAGGTTACGGGGTATTATGCCGTTACTTCAAGGTTGGGTACGCCGCACGATTTCATGGCGCTGGTAAACGCGTTTCACCGCGAGGGAATCGGCGTGATTCTGGACTGGGTTCCCGCGCATTTCCCCAAAGACGCTTTCGGACTCTACGAATTCGACGGGGCGCCGTTGTACGAGCCTTCGCAGGCGGACAGAAGAGAGCACGCGGGCTGGGGAACGAGAACGTTCGATTACGGCAGAAACGAGGTGCTTTCGTTCCTTGTTTCGAACGCGGTGTTTTACTTTGAGAAATATCATGTGGACGGGCTGCGGGTAGACGCCGTGGCTTCGATGCTGTATCTCGATTACGATAAAAAACCCGGAGAATGGACGCCGAATATTTACGGCGACAATAAAAATCTCGAAGCGGTATCTTTTCTGAGAAAGCTGAACGAAACGGTGTTCGGATATTTCCCGTATGCGATGATGATTGCCGAAGAATCCACGGCGTGGCCGCTGGTAACGCGCCCCACGGCGGTGGGCGGCTTAGGCTTCAATTTCAAATGGAATATGGGCTGGATGAACGACGTGATGGCGTATATTTCCACCGACCCGCTGTTCAGAAAATACGAGCATAACAAGCTGACGTTTTCGATGATGTATGCTTTTTCGGAAAATTACGTTCTGCCCGTTTCTCACGACGAGGTTGTGCACGGAAAGTGTTCGCTGATCGGGAAAATGCCCGGCGAATACGAGCAGAAGTTTGCGGGGATGCGCGCGTTTTTCGGGTACATGATGTCGCACCCCGGAAAGAAACTGAACTTTATGGGTTCGGAATTCGGGCAGTTTAAGGAGTGGGATTACGCCGAAGGCGTGGAATTTTTCCTGAAAGATTATCCGATGCACGCGCGGCTTTCGAAGTGCGTGCGCGATCTGAACGAATTTTACCGCAATACGCCCGCGTTTTTTGAAATCGAAGATTCGTGGGACGGATTCGAATGGATTTCCGCCGACGACGCCGATCATAATTTCCTTGCGTATATCCGCCGCGACAAAAAAGGCGGAGAAACGGTGGTGCTGGTGAATTTTTCCGGCGCGGAACTGAATAATTACCGCGTGGGAATTTCCGGAAAAAAATATCGTACCGTTTTCGATACCGATTCGAAATTATACGGCGGAAGCGGAAAGGTACAGAAGCGCGTTTATCACGCGGAAAAGGTTTCGGCGAACAACAAGGAAACGTCGATTGCGGTGGATATGCCGCCGCTTTCCTGCAAGTATCTCGTGCGCTGCGAATAACGCGGCTGTGTAACGGAACGAGCAGGCTGAAAACAGTAAAAAATAACCGTGCGGCGGAATAACGCCGACAAAGGGGAAAATAAATATGCAGAGAAAGAAAGAATGTGTAGCAATGCTTCTCGCGGGAGGACAAGGCAGTCGCCTGTACGCCCTGACGAGCAGCATAGCCAAACCCGCGGTTGCGTACGGCGCGAAGTATCGGATTATCGATTTTCCGCTTTCCAACTGCATCAATTCGGGAATCGATACGGTGGGCGTTTTAACGCAGTATCAGCCGCTGATTCTGAACGAATACATCGGGAACGGGCAGCCGTGGGATCTCGACCGCGCTTACGGCGGCGTACATATTCTTTCACCGTATCAGGGAAAATCGCGTTCTTCGTGGTATGAAGGAACTGCGAACGCCATTTATCAGAACATGCACTTTATGAAAATGTACGACCCCGATTACGTTCTGGTGCTTTCGGGCGACCACATTTATAAAATGGATTATTCCGAAATGCTGAAGGCGCATATCAAAAACGGCGCGGCGTGCACGATTGCGGCGATCGAAGTGCCGCTTTCCGAGGCTTCGCGTTTCGGGGTGCTGAATACGAATCCGGACGGTTCGATTTACGAATTCGAAGAAAAACCGAAGCAGCCGAAAAGCAATCTCGCGTCGATGGGCATTTATATTTTTACGGCGTCGAAACTTTTTAGATACCTCGAAGAGGACGATAAAAATCCCGATTCTTCGAAGGATTTCGGAAAGGACGTGCTTCCCGCGATGCTGAAAGCTGGCGAAAAAATGTATTCGTATAAATTCGAAGGATACTGGAAAGACGTCGGAACGATTGCGTCGCTCTGGCAGGCGAATATGGATTTGCTGGATGAAAAACCGGTATTCGACGTAGGCGGAACGGAGTGGAAAATTCATTCGAGAAATCCTTTGGCTCCGCCCGAATACATAGGCAACGAAGGCGTTGTGAAAAATTCGATGATAGCGCTCGGCTGCGAAATCGACGGCTGCGTGGAACATTCGGTGCTGGGAAGCAACGTAGTTGTGGAAAAGGGCGCGGAGGTGAAAGACGCCGTGATTCTTGCCAACAGCGTGATTAAAGCCGGCGCGAAAGTTTCGTATTCGATTATCGACGAAAACGTAACCGTGGGAAAAGACGCCGTGGTAGGCGTGGAACGGAACGCGAAGGCGGAAATCGTGGTTCTCGGCAGAGACCTGACGGTGAAAGACGGCGTGAAAGTGCTTTCCGGGCAAAAGCATGAAAAGGATATAACGGAATAATCCGAGGGGGAGAAAGAAAAAATGGCGGCAACGGCAGTAGGCGTAATATTTACGAATTTGCACGGGGAGAAAGTTCCCGAGCTGGTACGGAAACGGACGATAGCATCCATTCCGTTCGGCGGAAGATACCGGCTGATTGATTTTCAGCTTTCGAATATGGTAAATTCGGGCATCACTACGGTGGGACTGATGACGACGAACAATTATCGTTCGCTGATCGACCATATCGGCAGCGGGAAAGACTGGGATCTTGCCCGCAAAGACGGCGGAATTATTCTGCTTCCGCCCTTTTCGGACGTGGCGGAGAAACCGTATACGACGCGGCTGGAAGCGCTTTGCGGCGTGAAGAGTTTTTTACGGAAGCGCCGTGAAAGTTACGTTGTTCTTTGCGACTCCGACGGCGTGGCGCGCATGAATATCGCCGACGTGATTGCGTATCACGAGAGCAAAAACGCCGATATTACGATGGTTACGCGGCGCGCGACGGCGGAAAACCGCGTGAACGGAATGTTGCTGAAAGCAAATACGGACGGACGGGTAACCGAAGTGAGAATCAATCCGGTGATTACCGAGCCGGAATGCGCGGATACATACGTAAACGTATCGGTGTTTAACCGCGAATTTTTAATCAATCTGATTGACGACGCGGCGTCGAGAGGGTTGACGAGCTTTGAAAACGACGTCATTGCAAGGCAGATTCATGCCCTGAAAATTTATCGGTACGATTTCAAAGGCTTTTATGCCGAAATCGATTCGCTGACGAACTATTATAAATACAACATGATGCTGCTCGATAAGGAAGTGCGCAATCAGTTGTTCGGCGCGCGCGACGTGTATACGAAAGTGCGCGACAGCGCGCCTTCCAAATACGGGACGAGCGCTATCGTGAAAAATTCTCTGATTTCCGACGGGTGCGTGATTGAAGGAATCGTGGAAAATTCGATTCTCTTCCGCGGCGTAAAAGTGGAAAAAGGCGCCGTAGTACGCAATTCGATTGTCATGCAGGACAGCGCGATTCACGCAAACGCCGTGCTGAATTGCGTGATTACCGATAAAAACGTTGAAATTACGGAAAGAAGAGTGCTGAGCGGTTGCGAAAGTCTGCCGTATTATGTGCAGAAGGGGAGCAAACTGTAAAGCACGGCAGCTATGTCAAACATAATAAATTTATTGTGTCTGACATAGCATAAATGAAACGCATACGGGAGGAAAAAGAAAATGAGCGAAACAAAAAGCGGAACGACGAAAAATGCACGCAGAGCGACGCTTGTGAAAACGAATCGGACGATTGCCCGCGCGGGGAAAAACGCCGGAACGGCGCCCGAGCGTGCGAAAGAAGCGAAAATCAAGGACGAAAAGGAAATGCCGAAAGTAAAAATCATTACGGACGAAAAAGACGATTTGAAAACCGCGGCGAAAGAGGAACAGGCGGTAACGATAACGCCGAAACGGAAAATATTGTTTGCTGCTTCGGAATGCACGCCGTTCATCGCTACGGGCGGACTGGCGGAAGTAATCGGTTCGCTTTCGAAATCGCTTGCGCGGGACGAAGGATACGACGTGCGCGTTGTGTTGCCGTTGTATTCGGATATACGCGACGATTACAGACAGCGCTTTACTTACCTTGGCAATATCAATGTGCCGCTCGGCTGGCGTAACCAGTATTGCGGAATATTTTCTTACGAGGAAAGCGGCGTAACGTTCTATTTTCTCGATAACGAATACTATTTTCGTCGCGGCGGCTGCTACGGCTATTACGACGACGGGGAAAGATTTGCGTTTTTCTCCCGCGCGGTCATGGAAATTCTCGGTTTTCTGCAGTTTTATCCCGACGTGTTGCATTGCCACGACTGGCAGGCTGCTCTGGCGGCGATTTATCTGAAAACGATTTATTGCCACAGACGTGAATACAGCCTGATCCGCGCCGTATTCACGATACATAATATCGAATATCAGGGGAAATATTCGTTGGACGTTTTGGAAGATTTATTCGGGATTTCCAACGATTACAGATATCTGCTCGAATTCGACGGTTGCGCGAATCTGATGAAAGCGGCTATCGAATGTTCGGAAACGTTCACGACGGTGTCGCCGACTTACGCGGAAGAAATCAAGCGCGCGGAATATGCGCACGGGCTGCAAAACGAAGTGGAAAGAAACGCTTTCAAACTGCGCGGAATTCTGAACGGCATCGACGTGAAATCGTACGATCCGGCTACCGATCCTGCGTTATTTGCTTCATACAGTGCGGAAAATCCCGCGAGAAAAGCGGTTTGCAAGGCGGAATTACAGAAAATGCTCGGTTTGCCGGTGCGGGAGGACGTGCCCGTCGTCGCGATGATTTCCCGTCTGGTGGCGCATAAAGGACTCGATCTCGTGCGGGCGGCGATAGAGGAACTGCTGGCGGACGACGTTCAGTTTGTGCTTCTCGGCACGGGCGATTCGGAATACGAAGCGTATTTCAAGGACCTTGCGAATCGTTATAAAGGCAAAGCGGTTTCGATTATCGCGTTCAACGGCGACCTTTCGCGCAAGATTTATTCCGGGGCGGATATTTTTCTGATGCCTTCGAAGAGCGAGCCCTGCGGGCTTTCGCA
>DLQW01000085.1:14201-18676 GCA_002474405.1 Christensenella sp. UBA7597
TTGCTTCGCGGTATCTCACCGTGCCGGTTGTGCGGGAAACGGGCGGACTGTACGACAGCATCAAACCGTACGGCGCCGGCGGAAACGGATTCACGTTTGCCGCGTATAACGCGGGGGATATGCTTTACGTTCTCCGCGAAGCGGTTTCACTGTATAAGAATAAGCCGGAATGGCAAAAACTAATGATAAAGGCGGGTACTACGGATTTCTCGTGGCAGCGTTCGGCGGAAGAGTATAAAAAACTTTATACCGATACGCTCGCTTTACTGAAATAAATAAAAAAGCGGCAGCTTTTAAACCCAAGGAGCAGTATTTTTAGCATGGAAGAACATTTGACGGAACACAAATTGAAACAGATGATCGACAGCAAGCTTTCGCGGTATTTCGGCGTTTCGCCGAAAGAAGCCACGCAGGACCAGATTTACAAAGCCGTGGTGATGAACGTACGCGATATTATGCTGGAAAAACGTCAGCAATTTCACGAAGAACGCAAGGCGAAACGCGCGAAACGCGTATATTATCTTTGCATGGAATTTCTGATGGGGCGTTCGCTGAAAAACAGTCTTTATAACCTCGAACTGCGCGAGACGTACGAAAAAGTTCTGAAATCGTACGGCGTTACGTTGCCGGAACTTTACGAACTGGAGCCGGACGCGGGGCTGGGAAACGGCGGACTCGGCAGACTTGCCGCGTGCTTTCTGGATGCGCTTGCCACGGGAGATTATCCCGCGATGGGCTTTTCTATCCGTTACGAATACGGGTTGTTCAAGCAGAAAATCATCGACGGCTGGCAGACGGAACTTCCCGACGTGTGGCTGCCGGGCGGCGAAGTATGGCTTACGCAGCGTACCGACCACGTATATCGCGTGAAATTCGACGGTTTCGTAGAGGAGAAGTGGACGGACCACGGACTGGAAACCGTGTATCGGAACGCGAAAGAAGTAGAAGCCGTGGCGTACGATATGATGGTGCCGGGGTACAGAAGCAAAGCCGTTTCGGTGCTGAGATTGTGGCGTGCGAAAGGCGTGCAGAATTTCGATATGAAACTTTTCTCGCAGGGAGATTATGCCGCCGTGATGCAGGAGGACAACGAAGCCGACCTGATTTCGAAAGTGCTTTATCCCGCAGACAATCACCAGGAGGGAAAATCGCTGCGTTTAAAACAGCAGTATTTCCTTGTTTCTGCGTCGTTGCAGAATATTTTATCCGACCACAAGCGCCGTTACGGAACGCTTTCCACGTTGCCCGAACTTGCAGCGATTCACCTGAACGATACGCATCCCGCGCTGGCGATTCCCGAATTGATGCGACTTTTAATCGACGAGAACGGAATGGGCTGGGAAGAAGCCTGGAACATTACCACGAGCGTATGCGCGTATACGAATCATACCGTGCTTGCCGAAGCGCTTGAAACATGGCCGGAAGATCTGATTGCAAGAAGATTGCCGAGAATTTATTCGATACTGAAAGAAATCAATCGTCGTTTCTGCGAAGATTTGTGGAAGCGTTTTCCCGGCGACTGGAACAAAATTTCGCGTATGGCGATTATTTCTTACAACACCGTCCGCATGGCGAATTTGTCGGTGGTCGGCTCGCATAGCGTGAACGGCGTTTCGAAATTGCACAGCGACATCATCAAAAAAAGCGTATTCAAAGATTTCTACGATTATACGCCGGAAAAATTTACGAACGTTACGAACGGCATCGCGCATCGGCGCTGGCTGAATCAGTCGAACCCCGAACTGTGCGCGTTGCTGGACGATTGCATCGGCGAGGGATATGCGAAGAATGCGGCGAAGCTGGCGGACTTTAAGAAATACGAAAACGACGAATCCGTGCTGAAACGGCTGGAAGAAATCAAGCGGATTAAAAAGCAGCAGTTTGCGGATTATGCGTTCAGAAAGCAGGGGGTAAAAATCGACCCCGAAACGCTGTTCGACGTTCAGGCGAAGCGTCTGCACGAATACAAGCGCCAGCTTTTGAACGTGTTGCATATCGTTACCGATTATATCGCGTTGAAAGAAAATCCCGATTTGCCGATGCAGCCGAAAACGTATATTTTTGCGGCGAAAGCGGCTGCCGGGTATTATATGGCGAAAAAAATCATCAAACTGATTTGTTTCCTTGCCGAAGATATCCGCAAAGACCCGAAAATCAGCGCAAAACTCAACGTTGTGTATATGGAAGATTACAACGTAACGATGTCCGAAATGCTGATGCCCGCTTCGGAACTTTCCGAACAGATTTCGCTGGCGGGAAAAGAGGCGAGCGGTACGGGAAACATGAAATTCATGATCAACGGCGCTCTGACCGTAGGGACGCTGGACGGCGCGAACGTGGAAATGGCGGAGCGTGTGGGCGAGGAGAATATCTTTATTTTCGGCTTGAAATCGGACGAAGTGGCGCAGATTTGGCGGAACGGATATTCTTCGAGCGCGTATTACAACAAAGACAGCATGCTGCGTAAAGTGCTGGAAACGCTGATCGTGGGCTTCAACGGAGAATCGTTTGCGGATATTGCGAATTATCTGCTTACGGGCTCGCCCGTTGCCGACCCGTATATGTGTATGGCGGATTATGATTCGTACGTGCTTACGCAGAACCGTATTTCCGATTTGTACGCAAACGACAAACGCTCGTGGAATCAGAAATCGTTGCGGAATATCGCGGCGGCGGGGTATTTTGCGGCGGACCGTGCGATTAAAGAATATGCCGACAATATCTGGCACTTGAAGTCTTTGAAATAACGGCGGACAAAACTCTGTCGGAAAACGATTCTGTTTGTTCTTTGGGACGATTTTCCGACGGCGATACGGATGAACGATGGAATTTTACTACGATTCTCTTGATAAAAACTGTAAAGAAATCCGCGGCGGAGTGCGGGAGGGGCAACCTTTCCGCCTCCGCTTATTTTGCCGCGACGAAACGTCGAAACGGTATATGTTTCCGTCGGACAACGCGTATTTTCTTCTGGCGAAAGACGGCGAAGCGAAGGTTTCGTATCCGATGACGAAAACGGAGTACGGTTATACGATAGAACTTTCAGTGGAAGAGCGCGGCTTGTATTTTTATTCGTTTTACATTGAAAACCGCGGCTATTTCGTTTACGGAAACCGTCATAACGGAAGAATTTCGGCGTATGACGACGGAAGTTATCTGCTTACCGTTTCCTCGCCGGATTATCAAACGCCGCAATGGCTGAAAGGCGGCGTGATGTATCAGATTTTTCCCGATCGGTTCTGCCGCGCCGACATCGATATTTCCGATGCGGACGAACCTGTATTGGCAGGGCGGATTTTACGCGAGGACTGGGGCGGAATGCCGTCTTATAAGCCGAACGAGCGCGGAAAAGTGCTGAATAACGATTTTTTCGGGGGCAATCTGCGCGGAATCGAAAGCCGGTTGCCGTATCTGAAATCGTTGGGCGTTACGGCGATTTATCTGAATCCGATTTTCGAAGCGGCGTCGAATCACCGCTACGATACTTCCGATTATATGAAAATCGACCCGTTTCTCGGCTCGGAAACAGATTTTTCGGCGCTGGTTGATGCTGCGGAAGCGGCGGGAATCCGTCTGATTTTAGACGGCGTTTTCAACCATACGGGCGACAACAGCTTGTATTTTAACAAATACGGAAAATTTCCGTCGGTCGGGGCGTTTCAATCGACGGATTCGCCGTATTTTTCGTGGTATACTTTTCAGCATTTTCCCGATAAATACAGCAGTTGGTGGGGCATCGATATTCTGCCCGAAGTCAATGAAAATTCGCAAGACTATCAGGACTTTATTTTCGGAGAATATCGTCGCGAAAACGGCGAAAAGCAAGAGAAAAATGACGGTGGAACGAGCGACGAAACTTCTGTTGCGGGGCGGAATACAGCCGCTAAAGAACGGGGAGTTCTGAAAAAATGGCTTTCGTACGGAATCGGAGGGTATCGACTGGACGTAGCCGACGAATTGCCCGACTTTTTCTTGAAAAAGCTGAGAAAGAGCGTGAAAGAGTCGAATGAAAACGCGATTATAATCGGCGAAGTCTGGGAAGATGCGTCCGACAAAATCGCGTATTCCGCGCGGAGAGAATATCTGCACGGAGAAGAATTAGACAGTGTGATGAACTATCCGTTCAAAGACGCGATTGTTTCGTATGTGAAGGACGGAAATTCGGGCTTTTTTGCGGAAACCGTAGCGAAAATCGTAGACCATTATCCGAAGGCTACGCTTGATTGTCTGATGAATATTCTGGGAACGCACGATACGGCAAGGATTCTCACTGTGCTTGCGGGCAAAAAGGCGTATACCAAGGATGAAATGGCGGCGGATAGTGCGTTTCTTAGCGACGAAGAGAGAAAACGTGCCGTTGCGGATTTGAAAATAGCCGCGTTGTTGTTGTTTACGTTGCCGGGAGTGCCTTGTATTTATTACGGCGACGAAATCGGAATGGAAGGCTTCGGCGATCCGTTTTGCCGCAGGTGCTT
>DLQW01000041.1 GCA_002474405.1 Christensenella sp. UBA7597
CACTTAATAGTATAATTCACCCCGCAAAGTAAAACGCGCGTTTTTCAACGCGCGTTTTCCCGTCAAAGCGGTTATTGTTCGTCCGGTTCTTCTTCCGGTTGATGGGCATATAGCTCACCCCCCCCCTGCCGTTTTTCGGGTTTCCCGCGTATTTCTTGGGGGTAGTGCCCGTGCGTTTTTTGAATGCCTTCGAAAAATAAAACGGATCGTTGAACCCCACCTGAAACGCCACCTGCTGCACGGAAAAGCGGTGTTCCTGCAATAATTCCTGCGCGCGGGCGAGGCGCAGCCGCTGCAGATATTCAAACGGCGTGATGCCCGTGATTTTTTTGAACACGGAGCGGAAATAATTCGGCGTGAAGCCGTATTTCGCAGACAGCGCCGCGATATCTATCTCCTCGGCGAAATGGTTGCGCACATAGCGGATGAAATTATCCACGCACTGATAATAATCGTCGTTTTTATCGGCGTCGTCCTCCCACAGATAGGCGAGAATTTCCAGCATATCGCCCTTTAAAGAGAGGGTATCGGAATGCTGCGCCGTGCGGTAGCGGTTTCTTGCCGTAAGCGATTCCATGCGTTTCAGGCACTCCGCAAGTTTATCGAATTCGCGCGGGCGGGTTTTGAACGGACCTTTCATCAGCCCCACTTCTTCGCGCCCAGCGGCAAGCAGTCCCCTGTCCGGCGTAACCTCGTCCACGCCCGGAACGCAGCGGGAAAGATACACGCTGTTTACGTCGATATCCGCGCGGGCGGGATCGTAAATCATATCGAAGTGCACCACGTAATATTTGCACCTGTCGCCCTGTTTGATGATTTCGCGATGCGTAATCATCGGAGGCATCAGGTGAATTTCGCCCTCTTTCACGCACACTTCTTCGCCGCCGTAACGAAACCAGATGGCGCCCTGCAACACGCAGATCAGCCCGTAATCGTACAGCATCCGCCGCGGCACGTGGTGTTCGTCCGCGGCGATGTTATACATCATTACAAATCTGACGTACGGATTGATTTTCATCAGATCGAAAGGCTTTGTGAATACGTCCTTCAGCATAATTTGCTTTTCCTTTTTATTTTTCTTCGGCGCGCATCTTTCCGACGGGTACGATTTTAATGCCGGCAGGCGGCAGCGTGAACGTTTTTCCGCCGCCCGGCAGAGAAATCCGAGCCGTCTGCGAAACGCCGGAGACGTTTGCCAGCGCCAGCTTTTTCTCTTCTTTGAAAAATGCGCAATCCACATGCGGGTTATCGGAAAGATAATTTTCCGCCGCGGACAAATTTCTTAACCGCAGCAGCAAACCAAGCAGCGCCGCGGCGTTTTCCGGCGTGTGTTTATACGAGGACACGTACGTTGCGAAGCCTTTGCCGACGTTTCGCGCCGTTACGGCAAACGTTTTTTCTTCGCCCGCGCGCGCTTCCGCGTTTTTCAGTATTTTTACGTCCGGCGCGAAGATAAACGCCTCTTTCTTCCCCGCGAAACTTCCGACGGAAATCTCCTCCCGTTCCGCCGCCGCGGGGTATTTGCCGCGGCAGTTGAAATCGCCGCGATCGAGATCGACGCCGAGCAGCGGCGCAAGGCGCATATTCGTTGAAAATCCGTCCGTTTCCGAAGCTTCGTTCACACAGATCAACGCGCCTCCTCCGTGCACGAACTTCGCGGCGCTCTCGTATGCTTTTACGTCGTTCCACTCGCTTCCGCCGCCGTACGCGCTGTTTTTCAAGCCCGCGACAAGCAGCACGTTGCCCGTAAAATCGCCCTTTTTCAGCTGCGCGAAATCGATAAATTTCGTCTGCACGGGCAACCCCGCGATGCTTTCGAGCAGGTTGATAAGGTCAAGGTCCGGGTGCTCGTGGTAATGCCCGCCGCACGTCCAGCTGCGCAGTTTTCCCCAGTGGGTGAGCACGGAAATTTTCACCGGAAGCGCATAGGGCGCGCCGCCGCGATGTAACGCTTTGATTTCGCGGAATTCGTCCGCCAGCGTTTCGATATAATCGCAGAAATCGGGAAAATCCTGCGTTAAGTGCAGATATCCGCCCAGCCCGATACGGTCGGCGCAGCGGCGAAGCAGCGCGCGGCGCACCGCCGTCCAGTATTGTTTTGCCGGCGTAACGGGGTCGCCGCCCGCCGCGAATACCGGTTCGCCCGTGAGCCCCGTGGGGAAAAGATACGGGTGCAGCCTGAGTTCGTGCGTTTCCACGCCCGGAACGTCCGCGCACATACGCGCTTCGTAGGCGGAAAACACGCATTTGATGACGCCGTCGAAGCCGATGCGCGCAAAACTTTCGGCATAAGGCTCGCTGCCCACCCAGCTGTCATCGTAAAACATATACGCTTTCTTGCCGGCATCGTGCACGATTTGTACCAGTTCCGCCGCGAAATCCGCCACGAAATTCTGCACAAAACGCATATATTTCCGCTTGGTTTCATCGGAAAGGGTATGGGTAGAGCGCCGTTTTCCGCCGTTGATAAAGTCTTCCGCAGTGATTTTTCCGCCCGTGGATTTTTCGTAATTTTCCAGCATTGCGGGGCTTGCCGTGAAATCGTACGACGCCCAGTCAGTGAAAAGAAAACGGTTGTTTTTATCGCTGCCCCAAATCCACACGAAATTGTAGAAAAGCGAAGTGAACCGCACCACGTTTGTGGCGGGATGCGCCGCGCACCACCGCCGCAGATAGTCTTTGAGATACCCGCGCACGACGGGGTGCACGGGATCGAGCAGCCGGAGATGTTCTTTCTGCCAGCCGTTGGTGATATGATTGTACATGGAAATTTCTTCCCAGATACGGAACGCGAAAAAATTCACGGAATATTCATGGTACTTTTTCGCGTGTTTAATCAGCGCCTTTCCGCCGCCGAGGTATGCCCATTCTTCGCGCGGCAGTTCTTTATTTTCCGTACGGTCGAACGCCTGCCAGTATTTCTGCGAGCACACCCTTTCGTCGATTTCGAACTGCTGCGAAAAATAGCCGCTCAGAAGATTGATTTCAAGCGTTTCGCCTTCCGCCGCGACGGGCAGCGAATAAAGCGGCGCTTCCGCCTGCGTTTCGGGATGCGCTTTCGCAAAATCGTTGTGTTCGCGGATGACGCAGATTGTGGAATACACGCCGTAGCCCGCCGACAGAATTTCGGGGGAAAGTTGTGTTCCGTCGCTGTCCCGCACCACGTCGGCGCCCCACTTTTCCGCAAGGCGCAGCGTAAGTTTTTCGTAGCCCGCTTCGCCGGGAAGCGTGAAATCGCCCTTCGGTTTCCGCCGGCGCGCCGCTTCGGATTTTTGTTCCATAATTTATTCCTCCGCTTCGGCAAACACCAGCCGATACGCGCCGATTTTCACCGTTTCGCCCGCTTTCGCGCCGTAAATCCCGCCCGTCGCGGGGTTGTAAATCGTTACGTTTTTCGCCGCGACAAGCTCCGTTTCCTGCAGGTTGTTGTTGTAATACGCCGTAATGCCGCCCTCGTAGCTTTGCTTGATAACGTTCTTCTTCGGCACAAGCAACGCGCGCTTCTTTTCCTTGCGGCGGATTTTTTTCAATAATCCGGAAACGGTGGTGCTTTCGCCGAAATCCGCCGTATATACGCCGCAGCTTTCGCCCACCGCGATTTTCGTTCCGCCGCCCGTTTTCGCCGCGCCGTCGTAACAGGCGCAAGCCGCCGCGCCCGCTTCGCGCTCCTCTTTTAAAAACACGATTTCCGCGCCGTTTTCCGATAACGTTTTCAACGATTCCAGCGTTTCTTTCCGGATAAAATCGCATACGGGCACCACCACGCGGCGCATTTCCGCTTTCTTCGTTTTTGCGGCGTTCTTCGCCGCCTCCCGCAGCTGCGCGCCGTCCGAAAAGACGTATTCCTCGCCGCTAAGGAGCAAGGTTTCCGCCAGTTTTTTCAAGGAACGATCGAGTGCCGTAAGCACGACGTCGCGCGCGTATTTTCCGTTGTTGCACGGGGCGAATTTTGCCTGCACGTCCTCAAGAGCATAGTACACGCATGTGATTTTCTGCGTTTTTCTGCCCGAAAGCGCCGCGTACATTCTGCGCGCATAGGCGTTTAAATACAGCGACTGTTCGCGGGTGAGTCCGCCTTTGAAACGGGCGAGAGAAGCCACCGAGCCGCCGTGATAATCGCAGAGTTTCGGCAGGTAATAGCTGTTGATTTTGCGCGCGCCGAACATATATAAAATGCTCAGCGAACCCGCCGTGTTTTCAAACGCGTTTTTATAAAACGCTTCGGCGTTGAAAAACGGGCAGAATTCCACCATGAAGCCGTCGGAATTTTTCTTTTCGGCAATCATCTGCAGAAATTTCGGCGCGTTGAAATAAAAATCTTCGGGCGTGCATTGCAGAATGTCCATGCCGGGATAGCCCGTTTTTTCCAGAACGCGTTCGTAACTGCCGTAATTCGCCGCGTGTTCCCACACGTGTTCCTCGGCAAGATAATGCCCGGAAATTTTCGTGCCGTGCTTTTTGCAGTATTCGCCGATCTGCCCCGTGTAATTTTCCGCCGCCAGCTCGCCGACGGTTTCGTAAAAATCCGTACGGATTTTCGGATACAGCGCGTCGGTTTCTTCGAATACGAGCGGCAGATACGGCAACAGCGAATACCCGCGGCGTTTTTGAAATTCTTTGAACAACGTACCCGTGTACGGCGCGAGGGCGTAATTGAACGATTCGTGTTCGCGGGCGTAACTTGCCATCACGCTCGGTTCGTCGGTAAACACGGCGCGGGCGTTTTTGTAAGCGTTTTCGTCCGCGGCGGCAATCGGCGCGTACGCCACGTTTAAAAACCGCTTCACGGCGCGTTTATCCATAATATCGATGTAGCGTTTGCGGCTGGAAATATTATGCACCGTGTGCGCGCCCTCGTAGGCGGGGCGGACGATGAACACATACGCCGCTTCGCCAGGCTGTAACGATATTTTAACGCGTTTTTTCGAAAAAGGCAAGCTTTCCGCGGCAGAAATTTTCAAATAAGCTTCGCAATTATCCGAAAGATCGATTTTGTACTTCGCCGCGTACGCGATTTTATCGGAATCGCCGTCGATGACGTACGTAAATTCTTTCGGTTGCAGAAACGCTTCGAATTTGCGCATGTAAAAGCCTTTCGCTTCCAGATTTTTATGCCCTTCCAGCGTGATTCCGCCCGCCTGACCGCTGGGATACCCCGTTTCGTCGTATATCCAGTATTCCAGTCCGTTTTCGTGCAGCGTGTTCACGGCGCGCACCAGTTCTTTTACGTTTTCGGGGTTTTTCGTGAAGCCGTTTATGCCCGGAACGTTGGTTACGGCGCCCGCAAAGCCGAAATCTTTCAGCGCCTCGCACGCCGCCGGAACGTCGCTGCCCGGAAGATTGTGCAGAATGGGATTGATCCCCGCCGACGGCGGCAGATGATCGAAAATTTTATCGTTCATAAATGTTTCCTTGTAGTTCGCGCAGGTGCTCCGGCGACGGCGCCCGGTTAATCCTGCTTTTCGTAAATCATTACGCGGGTGATTTTATACGCCGCCTTTTCCGTCCGCCACGAAGTGCCTTCGAACCAGAACTCAGCTTCCTGCGGCAGATACACCGAAAATAAATCGCTTGTTTCTTCTTTGCCGTTCGTGCCGCGTACCACGGGGTTTACCGTTACCTGCATGTTTACGCGCACCGTCAGTTTGTATTGCGCCAGCGGATCGCCGTCCACCGCGTACGAAAACCGCATCGCGTATTCTTTCGCCGCGGGCAGCCGCACGGTGAATTTATCGCTTGTAAACGGCTTGTCGTACAATGTTTTTCCCGCTTTCACCGATAAATCGCGGCGTTTGAAACCGCCTTTTTTAAACGTTTGCGTAAGCATGATGCAGCGCAGTATATTTTCCGCCGAACGGCGCAGATCGAAGAGCATTAAATTGCCCTGTTCGAGCTGTTTTTTCAGATCGTCTTTATACGTCGCCGCGTCCGGCACCACCATGTACAAATCGTTCTGCGCGCGTACGCCGGAGGCAAGTTTCGTAACGTCGGCGTTTTCGTCCGCGCAACCGACGCCCTTATCCAGCGCCTCTGCGGAATCGCACGCCGCCCACCAGTCCGTCATCACCGCGCCGCGAAAACCCCACTCGCCGCGCAGAATCTGCGTGGTGAGCGCGTAGGAATTCGAACAGTGCACGTTTGCGACGCGGTTGTAAGACGTCATGATATACCGCGCGTAACCGCCGCGCACCGCGATTTCGAAGCCTTTCAGATAAATTTCGCGGAGAGCGCGCTCGCTCATCTCTTCGTCCACCGAGCCGCGGCGGAGTTCCTGTTCGTTCCCCGCGAAATGTTTCAGCGTAACGAACGCGCCGTTTTTCGCCATGACTTCCGCCATCGCCGCCGCGTTTTCGCCCGAAAGAAGCGGATCTTCCGAATAATATTCGAAATTTCTGCCGCCTAAGGGGTGGCGGTGAATATTCATTCCGGGGGCAAGCACCACGTCTACCCCGTGCAGGGCGAGTTCGCCCGCGAAACCCTCGTACACCGCGCCCGCCGCGTACGGATCCCATGCGCAGGCAATCAGCGTGCCCGAAGGAATCTGCTGCGTTTCGATGGAACATTCCAGCCGCACGCCGCTCGGTCCGTCGCAGGTGGTGATGACGGGCACGCCCGCTTCCGCCCACACTGCGGATACGCCGCCGAAACAGCTTGCCGAGCCGGAAACGCTGCCTTTCACCGAGGACATGCCCTCGCCGCGCACCAGCATGCAAAGTTCTTCCGCCGTAAACTGCGCGACAAATTCTTCAAGCGTGGCTCTGCCGCTTTCGACGTCTTTTAATGTTATGCCGCGATTGCCCGTTACGGGCGCTTCCGCCGCCGCGCTTCTTTCGATGCGCACGGGCGATTTCTGCAGCGCCGCGGGTTCGAAAAAGTACTTTTTGCCGTCCGTCGTTGCCATTTTTTCAAACGGGAACACGGGCGCGAGGCACTGCGAACAGCGCGAAATTATCCGCAATTTATCCATACGAAACGAGAAACATTTTTCCGCGTCGCGCACGTTTTCGCCCGCATAAAACGCGTATTTTCCCGCTTCCGCCACGTAGCAATACGCCGTGTTTTCGCCGCTTTCCGCGCCCGCGGCGCCCGTATCGTCGTACGAGGCAAGCATATGGAACGGCACGGAAATTTCGATTTTCTGCGTGTTTCCGGGTTGCAGTTCTTTCGTCTTTTTAAACCCGCACAACACGCGCGCCGGCTTGCCCAGCCTGCCCTGCGGAGCGGAAAAGTACAGCTGTACCACCTCTTTGCCGCGCTCTTTGCCCGTGTTTTTTACGCGGAAAACAAAATTCACGGCGTCGCCGCACACCGCGGCTTTTTCTGAAACGATTGCGAATTGCGTATAAGTTAAGCCGTAGCCGAACGGGAAAAGCACGTCGTCTTTCGCAAACGTTTCGAAGTAGCGGTACCCCACATAAATATCTTCGGCGCGGAAATTGCGCACTTCGTTTCCGAACGCGGGTTTGCCCGTGATACGCGCGGCGACTTCCTGCGGGTAGCTTTCCAGCCGCGCCGCCGTATCGGCAAGCCTGCCGCTTGGCGGAATCACGTTGAAAAGCGCGTCCGCCGTGCCGCGCGCCCCTTCCTGCCCGCCCTGCCACACCAGCGCCAGCGCGGGAACGGAAAGTTCTTCGTGCCAGGAAAGATCGATTAAATTGCCCGAATTGACCAGCACCGCCGCCCTGCCCGCGAAATATCTGCAAATCAGCGCGATCGACTGCCGCTCTTCGTCCGATAAATACCAGTTGCCTTTTTCCGCCTTGCAATCGTACCCCTCGCCGCAGATGCGGGAGAGAATAAACACGGCTTTATCGTTCTTTTCCGCCGCACGCTTCACCAGTTCTTCGGGTAAAAGCGGCTGTTTCTGCGAGGCGGGGTACGTCCAGCCGTCGCCCTCGGCGGGGTTTTCCGCGATAAAATCGCGATAGAACGCGGAAACCTCTTCGTCGAGCTGCGCGCGGGAGGAAAATTCGTCGTAAAACTGCGTAACGTACGGGCAGTTGACTCTGCCGCCGGAACCGGAACCGCTTTTCACGTATTCGAACTGTCCGCGCGAAAACAAAGCGATTTTATCGCTGCTTTTCAAGGGCAAAACGCCGTTTTGATTCTTTAAAAGCACGATTCCTTCGGGAATGAGTTCTCTGCAAGCTTTCTGATATTTTTCTACCTGAAACATATTTTTTTGTGTGGTCCGATTGAGATGAGCCGTTTTTCGTCGGCCATGTTGTCTGAAAATTGTTTGATTTTCGGCGATGAAACTACCCCTCATCACCGCCGCTTTGCGGCAGAGCTTCCCCCCAAGGGGAAGCCTATGAAATAGGCTGACTATTTTTGCCGAAAAAATGAAGTTCACCGAATTTTTTTCAGGCAAGGGGAAAGCAAGAAATATCGCCTTATTCTCAGCCTTCCCCCGTAAAGCGGGGGAAGGCTTCTCGCTTTATTTTACGCCTTAGGGTCAACGCAGGAATACCGCAGATTGTTATAATACATGATTGCGGGAGCCTCTTCCGAGCCGCCTTTGGGCGATAATCTCATAGCGCCCCAGAATCCGCCCTTGTTTCCCGTAGTAAGCATAAGCACCGCGGTGTACCATGTGTCTTTCTGCAAAGTATCTGCCTTGTTTCCGTCTTTATCGTAAAAACGAAGAATTTCCGCCGTCTTGCCCGAACCCGGATGGAAGCCGTTCCATTTGCCCCATACGCCGTTGTTGTTATACGTAAACGTATAACTATACGAAGGTAAAGCTTCGCCCAAAGCAGCCGTATTATCTATTGCGGTATCTTTGCAGATATTATCGTAGAAACCTACTCCCGTGGTTGCGCCCGTGAAGTACACGTCAAGCGAAACATATTTCACGCCTTTCACGAGAATTCTTTTTGTTTCGGCATCGCTGATGCCCGCAAACCACAAGCCTGTGTGCCAGGAATTGCTTGTTGTTTCAAGCTTTTTGCTCCCCGCAAATTCGCCCTCCGTTACCTCGGTTTCCGAGGTAGCCGTGGTGTTGTTTACTTTCGCGAGGTCTGCATACGCCGCGGGAACGTCGAACGGATCCTCTGCCTTGTTTTCGATTTTAACGTCTTTGAAGTACAGCGTGTTGTTTGCGGGCAAATCCCAATACATGCCGCCGAAACGCGCCTCATTATGATAGTTTGTATAAATCGGCAGCACAACGGTGTACCAGGTGTTCGTCGTCAGTTTAAACGTTCTGTATCCGTCCGCGTCGTAATACGCAACGGTTGTGGAATTGAGTTTATAGCCGGTATCGCTTCCGCCCTCGGAAGAATCGTACCAGTCTACGGAAACCGCCCATTTATTATCGCCGACAACGCCGTCGCCAAGCTGCGAAACAAGGTTAAACGCGCCGTACGTCGTATAATAAGCTTTCATCGATACATAGTTTACAAGGTGCACTTTGCCGTCTTCGGGAACGGTTACGCCTTTCAGCACTTTATAGTTTTGCAGATCGCCGCTGGCAAGCTGAAGCCGCGTGCCCGTAAACTTGTAGGCGCCCGCGAATTCTTCGCCGTCTTCGGCGGTTGCCGAGGTAATCGCGCCTGCGGAGGAAAACGGAATAAAGCCGTCAGCTTCGTAATACCGGTTAATCGAAAGTTGCTGTCCGCGGTATACGGGCATTGCCGCGGACGATAATTCTTCGCGCAGCGTGTACCCCTCTTTCGCGTTGTTTTCCGCCGATAAATCGTACCGCTCGCCGATTTTCGCCGTTACCGTGTTCGTTTCGCTGACTTCCGTTTTATACGTGCCGACGGTGATATCTTCGAGATAATCGTTCGCCGTAATGTTTACGGAAGCCGTTTCCAGCGCGACGGCGTTTTCAAGATAATTCGTGCGGACGTAATTTTTCGCATCTGTATCGGTAACCGCGGCATCGGAAACATACTGCTTTGCCACATAGTAGGCGGATACGGTGTTATTTTCCTCTTCGCCGCCGAAATATTCCGCAAATTTGTATTGCGGCGTTTCTTCGCCCTTTACCGTGTATTTCACGTAGCCTCTGCCCACAAAACCGCGGGTGAGATTTTCCTCCCGGACAGAGTGCATATAGCCGCTGAACACGTAATAATTTTCCGCGTTTTCAATGCCGAGATTCGTTTCGGAAGCAAGCGTGAGCGCCGTTTCCGTTACGTTGATTGCCGCGTATTTTCCCTCTGCCGCGTTTTCTTCGTTAAATACGTATTTCGCGTCGGCGCCGAACAGATTTTCCGCCGTAAACGCAGCCGCTTTCACGCTTTCCACGGGGGCGATCAGCATGCCCCATTCGATACTTTCGTAGGCGTCGGCGTTCAGTTGGGTATAATCCGTTTTTGATACCTGCATGGTGAAACGCAAGCCCGTTTCCGTGAAATTTTCATCCGTGCCGATACGCATGGAAGCGCCTTTCGCCATGGTTAAAGAAATGTCGTCAAACGTTTTGGTGCCCTTTTCGTCGGCATTCGCCATAGCCACTCCGCCGCCGATTAAAGAAGCGGCGAGAAACGCGAAAGCGCTGCAGATAAATCCTTTTTTGTTCTTCATTTTCCTTTTTCCTCCCTTATTCGTTCTCTCCGCCCTCGTCGGCTGAAGCGGAACCATTAAAAATGTCCCGATAGCCCTTCTCGCTTACCGCTAACGTGCCGCTGGTTCTTACCGCGTCGCTTTTATCCAGCATGACGGCGACGAGGCGTGGTGTGGTGTAAACTTTCATATTTTCCTCCTGTTTTGCCTTTCGGCGATTTATTTTTGTGCCGCCGGTTTTTATTTGCCGCGGCGTTCGTACCGAAATAAGGTGCTCCCCCAAGGGGAAGCCTCTGAAAGAGGCTGACAATTTCTGCTGATTTTTGCGGAAGCAAAAATCACCAAGGGGAAGCCTTAACTATTGCCGCATATTTATTATTCCGCGTAAATGTTGGTATTGCCGTAATCGGCGTTGCGCAGGTACACCGTGGCGTTCGAGGTTGCCGAAGCATCGAATTCGAAGAACATTCTCAGCGTGCCCCACGTTTTATTCGGCACCGCTTTCACGGGAACCGCCATTTTATACCAGGTTTCGTTCTGCACCGTGGTTACGGGATTGCCCTCCATATCGTAGAACAGCCCAACGCCGTCCGTCTTATCCACGCCGATCGTGCGGGGATCGTTATAGTTATCTTTATTTGCCATAAAGCCCAGCTGATCCTGCGTGTTGAAACCCGTAACGTCCTTCATGTAAATTTCCGCAAACACGTACTTCGCGGTGTACACGGGCGAAGAAGTATCGCCGAGAATCAGCGCCGACTTCCACGAACCGCTCAGATTCAGCGTGAATTTGTAGGAGTTTTTAAAGTCGCCCTCGGTAATCAGTTCTTTCGTGCCGCCCGAAGGATCGCCGAACGTTACCTGCAGATATTCGTCGGCGTCTCTGGGAACGTCCGCCGGCTTCGTGTTGTGATAGCTTAAATCTTTGAGATACGCCACCGCTTCTCCGTCGCCGTCGCCTTTCAGCAGCCGATAGTAAACCGACGACCAGTTTGTGGGTTTCGCCGCGTATTCCACGGGAATCGTAAACGTGTACCAGGTATCGTTTTCGATATAGCGGGCGTAGGTGCCGTCCTCGTTCATCAGATATACGTTCAGCGCGGTTTTCTTGCCCGGCGCGAGGTTGGCGGTGTACTGCTTCGCGCCCTTGCCGTCGTTGCACCAGGATTGTACCGCTATCCCGCCGAAATTGCCCGTTACGTACATTTTAAACGAAATGTAATGGTAGCCTTTATCGTAGAAATCGCCTGCGGGGTGGAACGCGGAATCGTGAATATTGCTGAATTTCAAGCCGTCGTTCCAGCGCTCTTCCGCGTTGATAATCGCGGAGGTGAGCGACGAAGTATATTTCACCGAACCGTTAAACTGTTCGCCGTCGGCAATTTTCGCAAACGTTACGCTTTCGTATACGCCGTCCGCAATATAATAATCGGATACGGGGCGTTCGCCGTCGAATTCCGCGGGAATATACGAATTTGTTTCGTAATAGCGGACGTTATCGATATACGCCGTTTCGTTCGCGCCCGTAAGCGCCACGAAGATAGACGCGCGCGACCAGCCGGAAACCGGCTGATAGGCGTCGCGGAACGCCAGCGACACGGTTACCCATTCGCCCTGCGGCAGGGTGTACAGGCGTTTGCCGTCTTTCAGAACCGCGATGTATTTATCCGTTTCGAGCGACGTACCGATTTTTTTGCCCGCCGTTAAACGAATGGTTTTCGAATACAGCCAGTGCCCCATCGTAAGGGAGAGTTCCGCCGCGTTGTCGGTGTAAAAATCGAAGGTGAGATAGTTTCCGTGTTCGGTTAAATTGAGCATGCCCACGCCGATGCTTGAATCGTCCGACGGCACTACGATCAGCTGATTGTTCCAGCCGCTTGCCTTATCGGGGGTGGTATATCTGTAGGCGTCGGTATGTACGCCGTCGTCGGTAACGCCGTCCACCGTGCCCGCTTTTTCGTACGTCGTTCCGGAATCGACGCCGTGCACGTGCAGTTCTTCGTTGGTTGCCTGCACGAAGCCGTCTTTCTGTTCGTACGTGCGGGTTTCTTCGGGCAGGAACGCGCCGTCCAGATAATAGCGGATATTATCGAAATACGCCTGCGCCCCCGTCTGCCCGCTGGTGAAGAAGAAACCCACCACCGCGTTGGGATAGTTGAACGCGTAGTATTTCATATCGTACACCACGCGCACCCACTGTTCTTTGCGCAGCACGTTTGTCTCTTCCCATTCGCCCTCGCCGTTCTGCTGCAAAATGCGCAGATAGCTGCGGTGGAAATACTGATCGAAGTCGATGAATTCGCACAGCGCGCCCGAATGCGAAGCGTCGCCGCCGGAACCTACGTACAGTTTTGTATAAGGCTTATGATATTCTTTGCCGTCTGCGGTAATCACTTCGCCGTCTTTATAATACAAATCGTAAGCGAAGTATCTGTAGCCTTTGCGGTACGCCTCCACGAAATTGGTGCCGTATTCGCTTACCAGAATCCGGTGCCCCCACATTTCCGTTTTCGCGTTGTCCTCGTTGTTGATGTAGCCCAGCGTGAGTTTGTACATATCCGCGGAACTTCTGCCGCCGATTTCTCCCGTTTCCGCCTCGTACGTAGTGATTTTCTCCACGCCGTCGGCAGGATCGACGCCGCCTACGGGCGAGGGCGTAAACGATTCTTTCACGTAGTTTTCGTGAATGATTACGGGAAGTTCGCCGTACACGGAAGGATCTGCCGTATACGTGGCTTTAATGGTTGCCGCGCCCGCTTTCAGCGCCTGTACGGCGCCGCTTTCCGATACGGTGATGTTGCCCGCGCCGGAAGTAACTTCGTACGTTACGGCGGCGTTTTCCACCACGTGCCCCGCCTTTACCACTTTGGGCGTGATCTGCGCTCTGGAAAGCTTGGAATCCGCCTGATAAATTTCAAGCGTCGTTGTGTTGAATTCCAGCACGTTCGCGGGTTTTACGGCTACGTCGAACAGCTCCGCGCAGTCGTAACCTTTATAAACCAGCGTAACGGCAAGCTGCGTTTCGCCCAGCGCAAGCCCTTCGATTTTTCCGTTTTCGTACGATAAGATGCCGTCGCCGATTTCTTCCGCTTCGTATTGCGTAATATCTGCGGGCATCACTTTATCGAGATACACCACACTGACGGGAAGATCTATCGCCACGCCGAGATACACGGAGGGATCGGGCATGGAAAGTTCCGGCACGGCGCCCGAATCGCGCACTTTTACGGAAAGTTTCGCCGACGTTTTTCCGTGCTTTACGGTAAGCGTTACGTCGGTGGTTTTTTCCGCCTTGCCCGTGGAAATCACGGTGCCGTTTTCGTAACGCACCAGATCTTCGTGATCGGACGTTACGGTGAGAGAAGAAAGATCTACGCCGTCTTTGACGGGCAGCGCGCATTCTTCGTATCTGTCCAGCCAGAGTTTCGTTTCCGTAAGCAAATCGCCGGAAGCGTCTTTTGCCGAGCAGGCGACCGCGCCGAACAGCAGTGCGCCCGCACCCGCGCCGAGTATGGCGGATACCATTCGTTTCAGATTTCTTTTCATCTTGTTTTATCCCCCTTTAATTGCTTTTTACCGTGCAGAACGCGCCCATGTAGCCCGTTTTCCGAACGTCGGTACCCTCAAAATCGTACTCGTTCATCACGGGGGCAAGCTTGCCTTTGGCAAGAAGTTCGGCGCTTGTTACTTTAAACGCCGCCGCGGCGCTAAGCCCGTTCTTCGCTTCCGCGCCCGCAAAACCGGGATCGAGGAAGTATGCGTTTTTGCTGATATACGACGTGGCATTCAGAACGCCCTCTCTGAATTTTTCGTTGAAACCGTAAAACACGTTGCCGTCGAACACGCACGTTTCCGTTTCGCACAGCGCCACGTCCAGCACCGTATCGGCGTCGCCGCGGGCATAGAAAATATTGTTGCGGAAGTTCCAGTTACGCGCTTCCGCCATATAACCGTTGGTGGCGGAAAGGAACATTTTCTGGTTTTTCACGTCGCCGGGGAACACAACCACGTTGTTATCGAAATCCAGCGAACCGATCGTCGCCTGAAACCGCACCACGGCGCCCTTGTTATCGGCGAATACGTTGTTTCTGAGTTTGTTGTTTTCCCAGTGCGCGGAAACTTCTTTACGGATGGGCAAGCCGTCCTCGTCTAGCACGAAATTGCCGTTCTTGTCGTACTGAAGCTCCTCGGTGGAAATGCTGCACAGCAGTATGCCGCCGCCCGCGTTATGGTGCGCGTAGTTATATTGGAACAGAACGTTTGAATTGCCGATATCGATATCGAATCCCTGCCCGTCTCCGCAGCCGTTATCGAGATGCGTATACGCCGATTCGTTGTATTGCATTACCAGATCTTCGCACGAATGCGGCCAGATGCCCACGTTATAATAGCCGCTTCTGCCGAGATAGGAAGCGTGATAGGACGTATTGCGTTCGATATAGCTGTCGCGTGCGGACAAAAGCACGATGGAATCGCCGCCGCAATAGGAAAGATCGTTATCGCGGACAACGAAATTTCTCAGCGGATAATAGCCGTACTCCTCGCCCGTTTCTTCGTCTTTACAGTACTTGCCTTTGCCGAAATCGTGCCCCGGACGGCGCGACCATGTGGAATCGAGGAACATGCCGCTTCTTGCCACGCGCTCCACGGTGTTGTTTTCTATCCACACGTTTTCCAGCCAGCTGGCGCCCTGAAATTCGTCCGTAGGGCTGGAACAGAAAATGCCGCCGTAACCGTAATCGTAACGCGAATCCGGGCAGATTTGCTGCACCTGCGTGCTTGTAAGCGTTTTCGTAAGCGTTTCGGGCGTAGCGTTTGCTTCCAGCCCCAGCGCTTCGGTATCCCAGACGTAGTTGATATCGTGAATGTAGCAATCGGATACCACGATGTTTTTCATCGCGCCCGCTTTCGCCGTCGTCATATTCACGCCGCGTTTCGCCTTTTGCGCCGTGATTTCAAACCCGCTCACGCGGACGTTGCCCGCCTTGATTTCCACGCCCGTGCCGTCCTCGTCGGGCACGATTTTCGGGTATTGTTTTTCTTCCGACGTTTCGTCGGCGCCGTAAACGCCCACAATCAACGGCGTTTCTTCCGTCGCTTCGAAATTTTCCAGCGTCAGCGTGCCGTGAAAGGTTGTTCCGGCTTTGAAAAGCAGCTTCACGGGCTTGTTTTGCGTAACGCTTTTCGTAATCGCGTTCGCTTCGGAAAGCGATTGCTTCGCGTTTTCGGCGCTTGCGCCGTTATTCGCGTCGTTGCCCGCTTCGCCGTCGAAATAATACACCGCGTACTTCGCTTCGTTTTCCGCGGTGATCGCCGCGTAATCGGGCGAAGAAAGTTTGCCGATATATTCGGTTGCCGCGGGAGCGGGCGTATCGCCGCCGTCCTGTTTTCCGTCGTCCGGGGCGGGATTATTCGCCGCGCACGAACACGACAGCAACAGCGCCGCGGCAAGCGGCAGAGCCATACGAAATTTGTTTCTCATGATTTTCTCTCCTTGAAATATTTTGCAGCCGCGTTTACAGTCCCACGGCATTGTTGCGTTTTTCGCGCACGGGAAGCGTGGCATACGCCACGGGCAAGGCGATTAACGTAAGGTATATCAACCAGTCGCACGGGAAGCGGCAACGCCATTCTTCGAACACGGCGAGGGAAGATTTTACGTTTCCCAGATAAAACACAAACAACGCCGTGCCCGCGGGCACCCACATAATTTGTTTCAGGCACGGCGCGTCGATCTCGCCGAGGTGCGTTTCGCCCCACTTCGCATAGATGAACGCAAGTATACACACCGCCGTTTCCACGAGGACGCTTTTAAAAAGATTCTCCACGGGGATGGACATCACCTTAAAGCCTTTCGTGGTTTTGTTGGCGAACGTAAAGGCGTAAAACGGAATGAAATAATACGCCCACTCCTTGCGCCCGCGCCGCTTCGCGAAAATCGCCACGCCCGCGCCGAACGCTTCGATATATGCCAGAAATACTATCCAGAGCGTCATAGCCGTTCGCTCTCCTTAATTTTTCTTATCTTTGCGCGCCTTGATTAAAAGGTACTGATCGGTCATCTGCTTTCTCACCGCGCCGCTGGCGGCGATATAAGCGGCTCTGTTCTTTTCGTATACGGTGCGGTTGCCCGTTTCGTCCTTCGCCGTAGGATCCCATTTGCCGTTCCAGGCGTTGTTTACGTCCGCATAAACGATGTTCGTCGCCGTGTTGGATTGCGCCTTCGCGTCGTCTTTCAGCACAAACAGATAATCGATCGTATCGTTCTTCACATAGTTGTCCGGATTGCCCGCCACGTCGTTGATCCAGCGGAGTTCTTCCTCGGAATAGCCCTTGTACGTCAGGTTGGAAATGTTCTGATTTTCAAGCAGCGTTAAAATGCCCGAATACGGCGGAGCGGTAAGGTAGCTTTCCTTGCCCGCGGGATAAGAATACGTGCCGTCGCCGTTGTTCACCCAGTGCTCGCCTTCGATGCCGTAGCGGCAAAGATTGTAATTATCCTCGCTTTCGAATACCCAGTTCAAAAACTTCAGCACGTCGTCCACGTTTTTCGAATTTTTCGAGAAGCACGCGGCGAACACGGCGCTGGTGTTTCTCATGAATCCTTTTTTCGCGTTGCCGTTTTCGTCCTTGGGGCATTCGTCGGCGTTTCTGTGCGCGCGGAGCGCGGGAAGCACCGTGAACGTAGCCGAAGCGTCCTCCGCCTGCGTTTTTCTCGCCACCTGAATCAGGTGCTGCACGGTGGGATCTTCCACAAACACGCTGGTTTTTCCCGCGATGAATTCCGTTTCCGCTTCTTCCAGAAGCACGCCGTTCATCTTGGGATTGAGAATTTTTTTATTCACCCATTCGTATTCGCGCTGCAATACGGCTTCGTATTCTTTCGTGCCGGCGCCCTGCGTTATGAACGTTTTTTCGGCGTCCTCGCCCGAAAGCCCGATTTCGCTGCCCTTTCTGAGCGTAGAAGTGAAATACCCCGCCTCGGTGTACGCGCCCAGCGTAAGCGCCTTTTCGATATCCCACGAAGCGCCCGATACGGTGTACGCGCCCACGTTTTCAAGCGAGTTGATCGCCACGCACATATCCGCGAAATCGTCCAGATTATCCACAAGAATATAATTCTTTCCCGTTTCGGGGCACACCGTGTTCGTTTTCGCTTCGTCGTCCGTATAGCCTGCTTTTTCCATGCGGTCTTTTCTGACGAGAATACCGAATTTATAAGGACTGACGACGGAAGGAATCCCCACCACCTGATTATCCGAAGTGGTAAGGCTCCACAGCGGATCGCCTTCGATGTATTTCACCAGATTTTTCGCGCGACTGTAAAGGCGGGTGCGGATATCGTAATACGCGTCGTGGTCGATTAAATAATCGTCGATGCCCACGCCGCCGCGGGTGTGCGAAATGATTACGTCCACCGAGCCCGAAGAAAGCGCCGTGCCCAGCTTCGAACGCATATTTTCGCCGAGGTGGGAAATCTGGAAATCGAGCGAAACGCCCGTTTCGTCGTAATATTTCTGTTCCACGTAATCGAGCACGCGCTCTTCGTCGGAACCTGCCGCCCACGTGAATTCGCTGGAACCGCCCGTATAGATGGAAATGGTTTTTCCGAGGGGACGGGTGCCGTCGCTTCCGCCGTTATCAGGATTTTTTTCCTGATTGCAGCCGCCGAAGCCCATACCGAGAGCCAGTACGCCCGCCGCAATGATTGCAGATACTTTTTTATTCATCTTTTCTTCCTCCCGAATAAAATTTTGAGATTTTTTTATTTTCAAGGCATTCCGCCTGTTTTTTTATCAGCCTTTTTCCGCGCCCGCCGTAATTCCGCCCACGAAATACTTCTGCAGTATCGGCGAAACCAGAATCAGCGGCAGAATCACGATGACGATGCCCGCGTTTCTTGCCGAAGTGAGCGGCGCGTTGGCAACGCTGCCCGAAGCGTGGCTTGAATAAAACGCCTGCATGTTATCGATCATCTGTTTCAGAACGTGCTGCGCAAGTTGCAGAGAAGTGTGCGTGGCTTCGAGATACAGCACCGAGGGCAGCCAGCTGTTCCATTTGCCTACAAACGTTATCATGCCCACCGTGAACATCATTGGCAACGCAAGCGGCGTATACACGCTCCAGATTTGCTGAAAATCGTTGGCGCCGTCCAGCTGAGCCGCCTCGCCAAGCGAAGGGGAAAGCCCGTAGAAATAATTGCGCAGCAGCAGAATATTGTAAGCGCCTATGCTGCCCGGAATAATCAGCGCCCAGATGGTATCGTACAGCCCGATGCCGCGGATGACGAGGTAGGTGGGAATCGTTCCGCCCGAAAAGAACATGGGAATCATAAAGAACACGTTGAAAAACTTTCTGCCCACCAGTTTTTTGTTGGAAAGCGCGAACGCCGCCCACGTACAGCCGAACACGGCAATCGCCGTCGCCGCCACCGCCACCACAACCGTTACGAACAGCGCGCGCAGGAAGGCGTCGCCGATAGAAAACAGGAATTTGTACCCCGCGAACGTAAAACCGCGGAAAAAAATCGAAAATCCCTCGCGCATCAGAATGGAATTGCTGCTCAGCGAAGCCGTTACGATCAGCCAGAACGGCAATACGAACATCGCCGTAAGCAAAATCATAATCAGCGCGTTTACGATATTGAATACGGATATTTTTTTGGTTACTCTGCCCGATTTCGTCATAATATCCCCTCGTTATCTGTTTTCTTAACGATCCGGTTGGTGAAAACCACCAGAATCAACCCGACGACGCCCTGTATCAGTCCGCACGCCGTGGCGAGGGAAAATCCTCCGCCGCCAAGCACCGAACCGTAGGCAAGCGTACCTACCACGCTTGTGGTGGGATTAAGTATATCGAGGCTGCGCGTCATGGCGATGATCTGTTCGTAATTGTCGCCCATAATCGACGAAATATCCAGAATCAGCTGCAGCATCATCACGTTCATTACGCCCGGAATCGTTACGGTAAGCGCCTGACGGAATCTGCCGCCGCCGTCTATCGTGCAGGCGTCGTACAGTTCGTCGCTGATGCCGCCGAGCGCGGACATATAAATCAGCGTGCCCCAGCCCATGCCCTTCCATAGCGAAGAAGCCGCCAGAATCCACCACCAGTAATCCGGCTCGCCGTAGAAATCGAAGCTGTGCCCCAGCGTTTTTACGAACATCGCGTTCAGCGCGCCGTTTTCGCCCAGCAGGTTGAACGCCATGCCGCCCACGGCGATCCACGAAATAAAGTTGGGGATATACGAAATCGTCTGAATCACCCCTTTCGCCCTGCGGTTTTTCACTTCGTTCAGAAGCAGCGTGAACACCAGTATCAGGGGGAAGTTGGTACCGATTCGTATCAGCGATATGTAAATGGTGTTGCGGAACATCCGGTACGTGCCTTTGCTCTGCGCGTAAAAAATCTTTCTGAACGATTTCAGCCCGATGAATTCGCTGCCGAACACGCCGTCCAGGATCTTATAATCCTGAAACGCGATCACCAGCCCGAACATGGGCAGATAGCAGAAAATCAACACGTACAAAAACGCGGGAAGCAATAACAGATACAAGAGTTTGTGCTGGCGGATACCCGTGCAGAAATCGCCCTTTAAAAACTTCTTCCAGCCGCGCGCCAGAACGCTTTGTCCCTTTTCTCCGCGCACCGTGCGCATTTCCGCCTGCGCCGAAGAAGCCGCGCTTATCTCCGTTGCCGCCGTAAGCGCGACGGCTGCTCCGTCGCCCGCAGCGCCGTTTATCTTCGCGCCGCACGGAACGCTTCGACCGCCGCCGCTTATCGTGCCGCCGCCCGCATTGCCGCACGGAACGTTTCCGTGCGTGCCGTTTGCCGCGGCGGGCACAACGTTTTTCCCCAGTTTTACAAGGTATACGAAGAACGCCGCAAGCAAGCCGCCGAGAATCACGCACGCCGCAACAATGCCGCATATCGCCGCGGGGCTCATCCCTTTTTCGTAAATTACGTAGCCGAAAATCGTGCCGACGTCCTTCGTTTCGGGAATCATGTCTCCCTCGGTGGAAGTGATTTCCGCTTCGATGAATACGGGGCGCATTTCCACGGTGTTTTTGTTTACCAGCCGCATATCCCCGCCCGCGTAGTACGCGATGTCCGCCGGGAAAGATACGGTTACGCTTTCCACACAGCCTACGTCCAGCAGGCAGAACGCCGCGGCGGTGGATTTATCGCCCGCGCCCGCCGCGTAAGCGTCCAGCTCGTCTACGGTGATTTCTTTGCCGCCCGCCGTATACAATTTCAGCCCGTCCGCAACCGTGGTTACGTCGATATCCACCGATTTCGCCACGGACTTATAATAAATGGTTTCCGTAACGGCGAACATTCCCGCTTCCCAGTTGCGGATCATTTCGCCCGTTTCGCTTGTTTCGGGCACGAACGAGGAGGTTTTCTGCAGGAAAAATTCGCCCATCGCCTTCACTTTATCCAGTCGGCGGAACGAAACTTCCACATTGTAGCCCTTTTCCGTTTTCGTAACGTCCTCCAGCGTAATCATGTCGCTTTCGCCGGAACGCACCGTAAAGCCGTCCACATAGTCCTGCGCGGCTTGCCTGAACTCCTGCTCCGCCGCGTCGGAAATCACGGAAAAAGCGGCTGTGCCTTTGCCGCTGTACCTGATTTTCGCCGAGCCCGTTAACGTAAAGCCCGAAAAGCACACGAAAATCAGCGCAGCAAACACGCTCGCCGCCAGATATTTGAACAGTTTTTTCAGATTGACTGCCAAAGCTTTTCCTCCTTATGTCCGCAAAGCGGCGTTTTGCGTTGCCTGCTTCGCCGTCCGCACGGAAAAATTTCCGCGCGTGTGCGTGGGGCGCAAAAAACCGCAAATTTTTTGTTTCGCGAACTTATTATAACAGAGGAACGCGCTTTTGTGAATAGACAAAGTAACGATAAAAATGGAAAATGTAACGAAGTTTTTTACGTCATAAAAAAACGGAGGCTTCGCAAAGTTCTCCGTTTTTTCTTTTATTCAGCGTTATTTTTTCCCTGTTTTTTAGTATTTTTGCCCGTTTTTCACTGTTTTTGTGAATTAAACCCGTAAAATATAACGATTTCTTCTTTGATTTCAGAAACTCCGTCAGTATATATTTATGCAATTTTCCCCGCTTACCGCTTATCTCCCGATGAAATCGTCGGAAACGCCGTCATTTTACCTCGGCGTTACAGATTTTGCGAAATATTGCGCGTGCTTTTTCCGTTTCCGCGGCGGACGGCAACACGGGCGGCAACGTGTTTTCCATCCCCAGCGCGGCGTATTTCGAACCCGCAAGATTGTGATAGGGCAGCACGCGGACGGCAATTATGTTTTTCAGCGGCTTTAAAAATTCCGCCGCCTCTTTTATCTCCTCTTCTTTGGCGTTAAAGCCGGGAATCAACGGGTAGCGGATTTCCGTACGCGCCCCTTTTTCGTTTAAAAACAGCAGATTGTCAAGAATCGTTTTATTTCCGCACCCCGTACCGGCGCGGTGTTTTTCGCCGTCGATATGCTTCAGATCGTATAAAAACACGTCGGTGTACGGCAGCACTTTTTCGATTGCTTCTCGCGGCACGTTTCCGCAGGTATCCACCGCCGTATTCACGCCGTTTTTCTTAATTACGCACAGCACTTCGGCGCACGCCTCGCTTTGCAGAAGACACTCTCCGCCCGAAAGCGTAACGCCGCCCGGCGCATAAAACGCCCTGTCCCGAAGAAGCGCTTCGCAAAGCTCCTCCGCCCGCACGCGCTTCCCGTACAGTTCCAGCGCGCCGTACGCGCAAACTTCCGCGCATTTTCCGCACGCCGTACACTTTTCGCGTTGAAACGCATGGCGGATTTCGTTTTCTCCGCGCTCGTTTTTTTCAATCCGCAATGTATGGCATCCTTGCGGACACGCTTTTACGCAAGCTCCGCACAAACGGCAGTTCTTTTCGTAATAGCCCGTCTGCGCGCGCGAAGAAAGCGTTTCGGGATTGTGGCACCAGCGGCAACGCATCGGGCAACCTTTGAAAAACGCCGTGGTGCGTATCCCCTCGCCGTCGTGCACGGCAAAGCGCTTTATATTCACGATATTTACATAAATTGCTTCGTTCATTCCGCCCATACCCCGCATCTTTTCATTGCGCAATGCTTTCCGCGCGGCGGATATACGCGTTCTGTTCGACTGTGCTCAGATTGTTCCACAACACGTTCCAGCCGCACACGCGCACCTGCAGGTTCTGATATTTTTCGGGATGTTTCTGCGCGTCGCGCAGCATTTCCGCATTGAACACGTTAAACTGTATCGCCATGCCGTTGCCGTTAAGATACGCAAAAAGCAACGTACGCATTACCTGCAAGCCGTCGCGCCCCTCCGCCGAGGAAGGATGCAGCATCACGTCCAGACAAAAACTTTCCGTAAATGTGTACGGTTTTAATTTCAGCGCCGAAGCAATCAGCGCGGTAACGCCGTTTTTATCGGCGCCGACGGACGGCGAAGCGTTTTTCGAAAGCTCCGCCCCCGCCGTTCTGCCGTCCGGCGTGGCAGCCGTCTTTTCGCCCTCCCACAAAAATTGCATGGCGGAATGTATCGAAGCTTTGTAAACGCCGCCGCGCACGTTGGGGCGGAAATTCACGACGGACGATTCGAACGCCGCCAGATCCGCCGCGATTTTATCGGCGGCATCGTCGTCGTTGCCGTATTTATGCGGACTTGCCGAAACGGTTGCGCGTAAATTTCCGAACCCCGCCCAGTCGTCCGAAAGCGCCTGTTTCAGTTGCGCCAGAGTAACCCGTTTCTTCTCATATACAAATTCTTTCACCGCCGAAACCGCATCCGTCAGCGTTGCAAAACCGGCGGTCAGCACGGCGGAATTGTTATATTTCACGCCGCTCTGATAGGCGTCCTCCCCCTTTTCCAGCGCGCCTTCGACGGTGGCGGAATACATGAGCGACGGATTGATATACGAAAAATATTTTTCGTACTCGTCCGCGACGCGCATCGTTTTTTCAAGCAACGCTTTCAGTTGCGCTTTTACCGCCGCATAAAACTTTTCAAACGTTTCAAACGGCGCGTTTCCGTTTTTTTCGCCGTTTATTCCGCCTTTTTCGGCGCCAGTTTCTCCGCCGATTTTCCCCGTCCGCAGTCCGAAAACCTCGTGTAAATTTTTATCGTAACCGTTAAAAAACACATACTCGACGGCTTTCGTGGCGTTCACGTAGCCCGTGGCGGAAGATACCTCGTTTGCCCGCACGCCCGTTTCGTAACAGCCGCGGATATCCGCCTCGCGCGCCTCTTTCTCCGTAGCGCCGTAAGATTGCATCGCTTTCGCCATGCCCGGTTCGCACATAAACGCAATGCTGTTTTTGCCCCGCCGCACCATGTCGAATACGAAATTCAGCAGTTTTTCGGGCGTATTTTTGTTGATTTTCAGCTGAATTTTCGGGTTGTAAATGCCGATTTTATCGTACGTTTCCAGAATCAGATACGATAAGTCGTTGTATTTCGCAGAGCCGTCCGCATTTGTGCCGCCGAGATAAAACGGTTGCCCCCAATAGTTGCCGATTGCCTGCCACTGAAACAAAAAATACTTCAGAAGTTCGCCGATTTCTTCCCGCGTATACGCCCCGCTTCGTAAATCGCGTTCGTAAAACGGATATAACGTACTATCCAAACCGTTGCCCAGCGAGCGCACCTGATACGAATCGAAACACTCGCAAAGAATAAAATACATATATATCGTCATCAACGCGCCGTACGTGCTTTGCGGCGCGCCCGCGCGCACTTCTTTCAGGCAGGCGGAAACAACGGGCAGCTTTTCCGATTCCGGTTCGCGTTTTTTCCGCGTTTCCGCATACGAAATCAACCTGTCGAAAAAGCGCAGTATCGCGGAATATTCTATGATGATCGCGTCGAAAAACGCCCGTTTTGCCGCGGTGAGCGTTTTGTTTTTCTCATGCAGTTTTTTATACTTTTCCGCGCGGGACAAAAGCCCCGTAAAACCGAGGGAAAGCACCGCCTGCCAGTCGGGCACCACGTGATCGAAATCCGCCCAGACGGCAATCGCGCCCGATTCGTTCATTTTCCGCATTTCTTCGTTCATCCGCGGCAGCATTTTTTCGAAAACTTCTTTCTGCCATACGTCCTGCGTTACCGTATTCGCCAGACGGTTCAACGAATACACGCCCGGAAAATAATCCCGCCCGTTCACGTCAATTTTTGTATTATCCAGCACATATTCCACCGCGCGCGCTTTTTGTACGGGATGCGGCAGGGCGCCGTTTTTTTCTTTCAGTACACGTAATCCCGCCAAAATTTCTTCATCGGTTTTTCCCGTCGTTTCGTCGAAATCGTAGCCGTGATACGCCATCCGGCGGTATGCGTCGAACGGTTCGCCCTGTTTATGATATTTGTTTGCTATCGTTTCTCTGTCCTGCCTGAAAGTTGCCTGTATGCGCATATTTCCACCTCTTTGCGGAATTATTATATCCCGCCCGAAGAAAAAATGCAATAGACAAAAGAAAACGATTGACTTATCCGACACAAAAGATTATACTGAAAATAAAAAAACCGGAGGATTTTATGAACGCCCGGAACGGTTTTGAAAATTTCTTTTCCGTAACAAAAATCGAACTTGTGCTTTTCGTTACCAGAAAACTTACCGCAAAACGCATGGAAAACAGAAAAAATCACGGACTCGTCTACTACGAAAAGCCGTACGGAAAACTGATGTTCGGCGATAAAATCATCACGCCTCAGGCGGGGCAGATCGTATACTTTCCGCAAGGTTCTTCTTACGATATTTCCACGGAAAACGCCGCGGAAACGGACGGCTGCCACGCGATCAATTTTCTCGCGCCCGATTTGCACGCGCAGGAACCGTTCGTATTTTGCCCTAAGGCGCCGCAACAGATTTTTCCGTACTTTCTGCGCGCCGAAAAAGTATGGAAAGAAAAACGCGCGGGCTACAAGGAGCAATGCCTTTCGTACCTTTACGCCGTCATCGCCGCCATGAAAGAATCCTGTTCATACGCGCCGTCCGGGTACGGAAAAAAGCTTGCCCCCGCCGTGGAATACATTCACGAAAATTATGCGGAAAAGAAACTTTACGGCGCGGAACTTGCCGCGTTGTGCGGTATTTCCGAAACGTATTTCCGTCGGCTTTTTACGGGAACATACGGCGTTACCCCCGTGGAATACGCAAACGCGCTGAGAATCGGCAGAGCGAAAGATTTGCTTTCGGAACGCGGCGACGCAAAAACAAAAAACCGCGAAGCGTACACGATCGGCGAGATCGCGGAGCTTTGCGGCTTTTCCGACGTATTCTATTTTTCGCGTCTTTTCAAAAAACTTACGGGTTATTCCCCGGACGGCTGGCGGAAACGATAACCGCGCCGCGCCCGATTTTAAACCGATTTTCAAACCGTTTTTGCGGCGTTTACTGCTGCTTATTGATAAAGTTGGTTTCGATAAACTGCAGATAATCAACGTATTTCAGCGGTTTCGAGAAATAATAGCCCTGAATCACTTCGCAGCCGAGCGCTTCCAGACGCTGCAAATCTTCTTTGGTTTCCACGCCCTCCTGCGTAACTTTCATGCCCAGCTTTTTCACCATGCCGATGACGCCGCTTAAAAGCGTTTCGTCGCGTTCCGGGCTTACGCCTTTGCTTAAAAAGAACTTATCCAGCTTGATTTCGTCCATCGGAATGGATTTTAAAATATTGTACGAAGAATACCCCGTTCCGAAATCATCGATAGAGCAATGGAACCCGCCCTCGTGCAGTTTATGTACGATGTCAAACAGATAATCGTAATTTTCGTAGGCAAAACTTTCGGTGAATTCCAGCGTAATGAAACCCTCTTTGATGCCGAATTTTTTACGGATACGCACGTAGTAATCCACAAAATCGGGCTGGATCGCCGAAACGCGCGAAACGTTCACCGATACCGGGTAACAAATCCGCCGCTCCGCTATACGCGAAGCGATATTTTCGCACGCCTTGTACAAAACGAAGCGGTCGATTTTCACAATGAAGCCGTCCTCTTCGAATACCGGCAGAAATTCGCCCGGCAAACGGTACCCCTCGATTTTCGGATCGTACCAGCGGATGAGAATTTCGCTGCCGTCCAGCGTTTTGTTGCGAAGATTGTATTTCGGCTGGTAGAAAAGGTGAAATTCGCTGTTTTTCAGCGCGTTTTCCATACGGCTTTCGATTTCCGCCTTGCGGATATAATTTTCGCGCAGCATGTCTTCGTAGAAATTGATGCTGAGCGTTTTCGCCTGCGACGAAGCGTTTTCGCGCACGGAACGCAGCTTTTCCAGCATCGTTTTCACGCCGTCCCGCTGATTTTCTTCCAGTTCATACACGGCAAACGTTACGCCCACGCGATAATCTTCGCCCGCGTTAAACGAGGAAATGCGCAGATAAATTCCGTTCAGCCGTTCGGTGAACGACTGCCTGTCGCCAAGGTGCATAAACAGCAGAAATTCTCCGCCGCCCGCATACGCGAACGTTTCGCCCACGTGCATCGAACCGCGCACGGACTGCGCCACGAATTTTTTCAGTTTCAGCTTCTGTTCGTCGCCGAATTTTTCCGCAAAATACCCGAAATTGTTGATTTTCAGCGACGCCATCGCAAACGACGAAGCGGAATGCCGTTTCAGAATCCCCTCAACGTCCTTTTCAAACTTTTTCGGTGTGGCGCAACCGATGGAAGAATCGATCATTTCCAGCGCGAAAATACGCTTTTTCGCCGAACGCCGCCACAGCATCACCGTGCCCGCAAGCAGGACGATAATGCACGCCAGCCCCGCCAGCGAACTCCAGATCGTCTGCGTTAAGGCAAAGCCCTCGTCGTACACCGCGCTTACTTTATACGCGCATACCAAAGTTACGTTGCCTCGCTCCGCCCCGAACGGCAGCACGGTAAGCACGTAATCGTCCGCGCCGTTTCTGAAAGCGAACGATTTCAGTTCCGTACCCGTCAGCGCGTTTTTCGCTTCTTCTTCCGCGGCGGAATTTTTAAGCACATCCGCAAAGACGTCCTGCACGAGGTCGTTCCGTTTCACCGAAAATACGTCGTCCGCCTTCACCGCGTCGAAAATTCTGCCGCTTCCCTTGCACACAAACGCAAAATCGGCTTTGTTCAAGCCCTCGGCAACGCTCTTCCCCGCGGCTTCGTAAGCGGTGCTTAAAAACAACGTTTCGCTTTCGTACACCACCGCCACTTTGCGGATGCTGCCCGTAAACGTATCCGGTTCGGGGTACGTTACGTTCGCCGCCGTACAAACAGACATGTTATGATCTCCGTACTGGAAGATGCCGGATTGCACCGTTTTTTCCGCGTTTTTCAACGCCTCTATCTCGGCGCAGTCCGTTACGGGCGTGCCCGTCTCGTCGTACAGCGTATCGCCCGAAAAGTACAGCACCGCCACCGTGCTTTCTTTCGTACGCGCGAGAGAAGCGATGGTATGAAAGCGTTCCCGCAATTCGTCCTCGCCGGAAGCGTTGGCAAGCTCCTCGGCGTAAAATTCCGTTTCCGCGTTCATTTTCGCGTACTGTTTTTCAAGAATCTGCGCCTGCGCGGAGGCATACGTTTCTGCGCGTTCCGCCGCCTGCGCCTGTACCGTGGAAGAATAATCCCGCCCCAGCGACACGAAGTGCACAAAGAAAAATATGCAGATCATCAGCGCCACCGCGTACGCGATTTCACCTCTGTGTTTTATCAGAAATTTCTTCATCGTTCACCTGTTTTTCGCTTCCGCTTCCGCGGTCGGCGTTTTCCGCTCCGTTTTCGCGGAGCATCTTTTGCACTTCTTCCTGCACCCGTTCGTCCATCAGTTTCCGCTTTTCTTCCTCTTTCTTTTCCTCGCCGAGCGCGGAAGCGATTTCCGGCACGTATACGAACGCGCACGCGGCAATGAACGCCGCAAACAACGCTACCAGCCCGAAAGGCGAGGCATACAGCCTGCCGAAAAAGGTAAATACGGGCAGATTCTTTTTAAACGTGGCTACAATATCTTCTTGTTTCACCGTTTTCGCGTCCGCCGCGGCGTTCGCGTCGCCTTTCATCACGTACCCGTCGTCCGTGATTTTTTCGATGCGATGCGTAATCAGACTGCCGTACGCCGCCGAAGAAACGTCCTGCATGCGGTAGGTTACGATGTCGCCTTCCGCCAGTTCTCCGCCGTCGTACTTCTTCACGAGAATATAACTCTTCGCCCCGATCGTCGGCTCCATGCTGCCCGTTTCCACGCGCATCATCGCATAGCCGAACACGTACGCCGGAGAATTTCTCTTTCTGCCGAGCACCGCCGAAGCGAATACCAGCGCCGCGCATATCACGGCGCAGACAAGCAGCACCGTTCCTGCGATTCTCTTGAATTTACTTCCCGTTTTCGCCATCTGCTTCGCGTTCCTCTTCCGTCCGCGCCGACTGCTCTTCGTCTAAAATGAACCCCGAACTGTCGTCCAGTCCGTACTCGGTAGGTTTTTCGTAATTGCCTTCGGGGCGAACCATATTTTCCAACGTCTGCGCTGCGGACGGCTTTTTGTATTCCGCCGCCGGCGCTTCCGGCTGCATCGCAGCGGCGGTCGGCGCCAGAAACGAAGCCGCAGACTCCGAAACGGCGTTTTTCTTCACCTCTTCCGCAGCGGCAAGGCTTTCTTCCGAAACCGCCGCGCCGAAATTTCCCAAACCGCGGAACAATCCCTTTTCCGCCGCGAAATCCGTGATTTTTCTCTTCGCCACGGAAATCCAGCCTTTCAGTAACATCTCTTCCAACGGCACAAGCGGATAATTTTCCGCCGAAACGGGTTCGGGCGGCTTTTTCGCAAGTTTCAGCCCGTATGCTTCCGCCAGCGCGGCAATGTACGCCGTAGCCCGCCGCTCGCCCCCGCTTCCTCGCACGCGCAGGCAAACGGGAGTATCTTCGAACCGCGGCTCTTCTTCCCGCGGCATGTTTTCCGCCGCGGTTCCCGCTTCCGCAAAATACACTTTCAACGCCTTTCCGCTCACCGCCACGCGCGCCAGAATTGTTCTGCCCGCATGAAACGAAGCGAAGCGCTTGCTTTCGCGCATTTTCACTTTGCCGAATTTCAGAAGCTCGTTGGCAATCCGCGCGAATCTCTCCTTCAGCTCGTACGGCGCCGTGCGGATCTTCGAATGGAACGTTCTTACGTACCGCGTTCCGAACAATTCCGACGTCGGCTCCGCCAGATCGTCCGCCAGAAGAGCCACGTCCAGCGCGAACGCGATTTCGTCGTTTTCCGCCGTATAATCGGGCAAAGACTCGCGGAATTCTTCTTTCACCGCCCCGCGCGCGGTATCGATTTCCGCCTTCACTTCGGGCGCCGCGGAATATTCGTATTCCGCCGCGTCTTTCACGGGCTTACCTGCATTGTGCAGAAATACCAGATAATTCTGCGCCGCAAGCGCGTAAATCTCTTTTACGTACTCGTCCGGAACGTCTTTCACCGTCTCGCTCACCGTAATGCCGTAGCCCGCGTCCTCGTAGCTTTCGATAAACTCCCACAGCGCAAGACATTCGTTGAAATACTTGTTTTTCAGGATCGCGTTCGTCCGCATCACCGGCGGGCGGATATAATTTTTATCCATCGCCTTCACGAACGACGACTGCATATACCCCGAAACAATCTCGTTCAGCCGCTGCACTCTGTGCCAAAGTCCCGTGCCGAGGAACGGCTTGCGCGCCGTTTCTTCCGTGTTGCGTTCGGAATATTCCACTTCGATTTTAATTCTGCCTCTGCCCTCGCCGTGTTCGAATGCGCTTTCGAATTCGAAATTTTCCAGCTTTTCGTCCGCGCCCGCCTCTTCGGCAATCTTCGCCCGTTTGCCGATAAACAGATACAGCCGGCTGATCAGCGTGTTCAGAAATTTATTCTCGTACGTTAAAAGCGAATCTTCGCGGAATACGTTCAGAAGCTTCGTGGGCGTAAGTTCGCCGTATTCGTTTTTACTGATATAATCGGTATGCCGCGCAAGATGCGCCACCGATCTTCCGCTCACCCGCTTCGTCAGTTCGATGGGCAGCACTTCTTCCGTTTCCGCGATATACCGCGTGGGCTTGCGGATCAGTTCGTCCAGCGCCGGCAGACTGCGCTCTATCGCGCTCACCCACATTTCGTCTATCGAACGCAGCATCAGCTTTTCCGAAAACCGCGCCGTACCCGAGCCCGCCGCCAGCGCGCTTAAAATTTCGGAATACGCCTCGTGGCGCGATAACAGATTCGCCGAGGAAGCCAGCGTATCGGCGTACGCCCCGTATTTTTCGTTCTCCGCGGGATGTTCCGCGGGCACGGGCACGATGATTTCTTCCGCCGCGCCGTCCGCCCGCACCGCCGCGTTTTTCGCTTCCGTTTTCACGATGCGGATAAACCCGCGCGTTACGAGATTGTTGAAAGAATCGGCTTTGAAATTATCCGCCGATACGGGTTCGAACCCGTCCGCGCGTTTTTTCAGCCCTTTTTCCGCGGCAAGCGCGGCAATCAGTTTCAGCGCGTGCGCCAGCGCGCCGCGGCTTTTGATTTTAAACAGCGACGGCGTTCTCGCCCGCTTTTTCACGCCGCCGACGTCTTTCGCCTTATACCGCCCGTCCGCAAACTCTTCCGGCGCCACGGCGAGATACAACGAAAGCGTCTTTCCCGAAAGCGCGATAAAAGCGAGGCTTTCCCGCCCCGCCGAAAACGCCACGCCCGACCAGCCCATTCTGGAGCGCGCCTTTTCGTACGATAAAAGCGCCGTGGCAAGCGCCGCGTAATACTCTTTTACGCTCCGTTCCGCCAAAGCGATTTTCGCATAAAACGAACGGTCGAAACGGATTTTCTGTTTCCAGTCCGCCGCGCCGCCGTTTTGTCCGCCGCCCGCCGGATTGTTTTTTAAGCCGCTTTCCGCCGCCCGTTCTTCCGTGTTTTCGTACTCCATAGCCGCCATCTATCCTTTAATACATTTTCTGCAACCGCTGCAGATACGCGATGCTCTCTTTCATCGCACCTTTGCCGAACAGCGAATCGAGATACGATACCAGCGGACGGATTTCGTCGCGGATCAGCGAAAGGTTCAGGCTTTCGAACTTTCTGAACACCTTCGTGGCAAGCATATAGTCCACGCCTTCCACTTCGCTGCCGCCGCACGCCACGTACGCCGGAACAAACGTTTTCAGCTGCTTCATGATACGGTTACCGAACGCCACGCGGAATTTCTCAATCACGTAGTTATCCAGCTTCGCAATCTTTTCGAGGCTCTCTTCCGATACGGGATAATCCGCCGCAGCCTGCTTGTAAAGCGCTTCCACTTCGCTGTAAGAAACCCGCTTCGCCTCCGTTGCCGGCGCGTCGAACGGAATCCCCTTGCTGTCCAGATTCACCACAAACGCACGGTCGTACACCTTATCCGATACCGAGAACGTGGAATCGTCGTTGTTGATCGTGCCCACGTACCATACGTTCTGCGGAATCACAAGATTTCCGTTTTTCAGCTTCACGGGGTCGTTCTCCCACGACGACGGCACCAGTTCGATTTTCCATTCGTTGTGGTCGGGCATTTCCAGAATGGAAAGCATTTCCGCGAAGTAATACTCCACGCGCGCGATGTTCATTTCGTCCAGAATCACGATGTTTAAATCGTCGTTATAGCCCGATTCGTAAATGCGGCGCAATACTTCCGTTTCGTTGAATTTCTTCGTGAATTCATTGAAGTAACCGAACAATTCGTTCCGGTCTCTCCAGGAAGGCTGCACCGACGCGATTGTGGCGTCGTTTCTGAAAAATTTGCCCATCACGTACGGCAACGAAGTTTTACCGGTACCCGATATACCCTGCAGAATCAACAGCTTCGTGGAAGCCAACCCCGCGATGGTCAGGCGAATCGTGCGGATATCGTAGTACAAACCGTTGTGCGAACACGCGAAGTTGCGCAAATCTTCGCACAGACTTTTCAGAGTGATGTCGTTATCGTAATCGGGCGACTGATAAAACGCGTACTGTTCGTCCACCAGCGCCAGCCGCTGAAAGCGGCGGTCGGCAAGCTGATCGTTTTTCTTTTCCTCGCCGTTTTCCGCAGCGTTCGCCATGGCGGCTTCTTCCGCCTCGCGCTGCAGTTCTTTTTTCATCTGCTCGTACGAAAGCCCCGCGCGGGTAACCTGCAGCTGCGTGATTTTCTCCTTTTCCGCCGTCAGGCGCGCGTTCTGCCGCTGCAGCTCCGCAATCTCTTCCAGCAAATCTTCGTTGCTTGACATCGACTTTTTAAACCGTACGATTTTGCCGATACCAAGACCGATCAAGAAGAAAATTCCCACCCAGACGGCTAAAATCAGAATGAACGCAAGAATCGAAAATATCCAGTCCGCAACGCCGAAACTGCCGCCGTTATCGCTCCATAATTTAAAATAATACGAAAAGTCGAATATTTGTATCACGCCGAAAAATATGCCCTTGAATACCTGCAGTATTCCCTGGAGCATATTGCCGAAAAAAGCTTTGAACCAAATAAAAAATCCTTGCATATTACCATTCCTTTTTGCGCGCTTCCGAACTTCTTGGCTTTCCCCCGCGAGGGAAGGCTTAATTTCTGCCTTATTTTCAAGGCTTCCCCTTGCCTGCATAAAATTTTGCTTACAAAATTTTCTTCGGCAAAAATGTGAAGCCTTTCCTTGCGTCAAGGCTTCCCCTTGGGGGGAGGCTCCGCCGCGAGGCGGTGGTGAGGGG
>DLQW01000003.1 GCA_002474405.1 Christensenella sp. UBA7597
ATTCCGTTACTTCTATCGGCAATTCCGCGTTCACAAAGTGCCGCATGCTTACGACCATAACAATCCCGAACAGCGTTACTTCTATCGGCAATTACACGTTCAAAGAGTGCAGCGGTCTTACAAGCATTACGCTGCCAGAAGGCGTTACCTCTATCGGCGATTCCGCATTCTATAATTGCAGCAGTCTTACAAGCATTACGATACCGAATTCCGTTACTTCTATCGGCAGTTACGCGTTCGAAGGGTGCAGCAAGCTTACAAGCATTACGATACCGAAGTCCGTTACTTCTATCGGCAGTGGTGCGTTCGAGCAATGCAGCGCGCTTACATACAACGTAAAAGAAAACTTACGCTATCTCGGAAACTCAAACAATCCTTATCTCTATTTGGCAGGCACTCCGAGCACAACCATAACCGAGGCGAAAATCAATAAAAATTGCCGATTTATCGGTTCGGATGCATTCAGAAATTGCAGCAGCCTTACAAACATAACAATTCCCGACAGCATTACTTCTATCGGCAGTTACGCGTTCATGTATTGTACCAGTCTCGCAAACATAACGATTCCGGATAGAGTAACTTATATCGGAAATTCTGCGTTCGCGTATTGTTACGATCTCGCAAACATAACGATTCCGGATAGAGTAACTTATATCGGCTATTATACGTTCGTCGGTTGCCGCATGCTTACGACCATAACAATCCCGAACAGCGTTACTTCTATCGAAAATTCAGCCTTTTCTTATTGCGACAGTCTTACAAGCGTCTATTATAAAGGGAGTGAAAGCGACTGGAATAAAATGAATATAGATGGTTATAATAACGAAAAATTAATAAACGCAACCCGTTATTATTATAGCGCAACGAAGCCCGCCGCAAGCGGAAACTTCTGGCACTACAATTCTGACGGCGAAATCGAAACGTGGTAAAACATTAACAGAAGAGCCATACCGAAAACACATTTATTACAAGCACAAAAATCGCCCGCGGGGAACGTTCCACTCCCCGCGGGCTACTTTTACTTCCTTATTTTCGGCTTCCCCTTTCGGGCTTCTCTTGCCGAGCTGCCTTATTCTTGGCTTCCCCTCAGGGGGAAGCTGTCAACGTAGTTGACTGATGAGGGGCAGTTACATAAACTTTACCAAAAATTTTCAAACAAAGGGGCTTCCTTATTCTTAGCTTCCCCTTCGGGGAGGCTCCGCCGCATAGCGGCGGTGGAGAGGACATATACCCGCCTGCTTTACATCAGATTAAAAAACGCTTTGTCGCTGGCAAGCAGTTTCTCATCCAGTTGCCACACGCCGTTTACCTTAATCAGCCCGAATTCGCACTCTTTCGCCGTTTCAAAAACGTCGTTGCCGTCGTAGCCGATAAACTTTTCGCCCAGCACTTCCAGGGCGTCTTTCGCGTCTTTCGTAAACGTGGAAGTCGTTACGAAAATACCGCGGCAATTCCGCTTGCCGTCCCGCATCTGGCGGCACGTCGCCGCGCCCACAAACTGCTGCACCAGCGTTTCCCCTATCATCCACTTTTCGGCAAACCCCTTCGTCGGGTCCCAGTTCTTCGCCTGTATGTAGATGGTTTCGCGGAAGCCGAATCTGTCCGTCAGCTCTATTTCGCCGTCGATTCCGCCGTCGTTTTTGCCGCCCGAAATGCGAAGCCCCTCCAGCCGTCTGCCGCTTTTCAGCGAATACCGCTCCAGCAGATACACCGAATAATACTCGAAATATTCGCCCGAAAGCGCGCGCAATCTCTTCAGAAATTCCTCTTTCAGTTTCTCGTCCGCCGTGCGGGGAGAAACGGCGCTTTGCGCTGTGCGGGAGGAAGTTTCGCGGGACTGTGCCGTACGTGTCCCCGCGGAGCGCGTTTGCGGCTGCGCCGTACGGGAAGAAGTTTCGCGCGGCTGCGCCGTGCGCGCCCCCGCAGGAGCCTGCGCTTTCTGCGTGCTCTGTTTATTCTGCTCGTTTTGCGTGTTCTGCGTATTTTGCGCCGTGGTTTTCGGCGAAGTCTGCGCGGCTTGCAACGGCTTTGCCGCCTCTTTCGCTTCCGCGGGCTTTTCCGCAATTTTTTCTTCCGTCGGCTTTTCTTCGGCTGCCGGCTCTGCTTTCGGCTCCGTTATCCGTTCCGCTTTCGCAGCCGGGGCGGCTTCCGCTTTCGGCGCGGCTTTTTCCTCTTTTTTCGCGTTGGCGGCGTTGCCGAGGAACACGAAATCGGTCAGCCACAAATCTTTGAACGCGTCCTTTTTCGCGGGCGTTTTTTCCGCTTTTGCAGGGGCTTTCTCCTCTTTCTTTTCCGCCGCTTTCACGGGGGCAGAGGCGGCTTCAACAGGTTTTTTCGCCGCTTTTTCGGGAGCTTCTCCTGCCGCTTTTTCGGGAGCTTCTCCTGCTGCTTTTTCGGGCGCTTTTCCTGCTGCTTTTTCGGGCGCTTTTTCTTCCGCTACGGGTGCGGGCGCAATCGAATCCGCAGGGGCGGGCGCGGGTTCGGCGGCTTTTGCCGCGGGTTTTCTGCCGCGCTTTTTCGGCAGCGGTTTTTCTTCCGTTTTTGCCTCGGCTTTTGCTTCGGCTTTTACTTCGGATTCCGTCCCCGAAGTCGGTTCCGCCGCCCGCGTTTCAGCCGTTTCTGCGGCGGTTTTCTTCGTGCGTTTTCTGCCCAGCGCTTCCGCTTTCGCCACGGCTTTTTCCACCGCTTTTTTCAGCGATTCTTCTATCGCCGTACGTTTTTCCTCTTCCTTTTCCTGCACCGCTTCCAACGTCTTTTCGGCTTTGCCTGCGGCGGGTTTTCTGCCGCGCTTTTTCTTTTCCGCCGTCGCCCCGGCAGGCTTTTCGGCAGGCTTTTCCGCAGACTTTTCCGCAGGTTTTTCCGCGGGATTTCCTGCGGGATTTCCTGCGGGTTTTTCCGCCGTTTTTTCTTCCGCGGCGGCTTTCAGCGAGCACAGATTCGTGGCTTTATCGAACAGCACTTCGCCCGTCTCTTCCATCAGCGAAAAATTCGAACCGAATTTGCCTTTGATATCGGGGATATCCGCGTTTTCTTCGGGGTATTTCGCCGTGTATTCTTTCACGGCTTCTTCTAAAAGTTCGTTCCACTTATACGGCTTTTTTTCCAGCAAAGCGCGCAGAATTTCTTTCTGCCGTTTCGCTTTCGCCGCCCGCGTAACCGGCTTTGCCGCGCCCGCGCCTTTGCCGCTTTTTTCCGCGGCGGGTTCCGTTTCGTTCATTGTTAATTGTTGTTCCATTGAAAAATATGTCCTTTGAAATATGTATTTTTATTCGCGAAAATCCCCTTTGAAATCGTCGCGATACAAGCGGTAAAATTCCGTAAAGCACGGATAATCCCGCTCCGTTTTGCCCGATAAATAGGCTTTTAACAGGCGTAAAGCGCGTAATTCCGCGTCATTTTTGCTTGTTTTTGCCTCGTTTTTCTCAAAAAAATCGCCGTTTTTAAGCGTTTTTTCTGCATTTTTTGCCCCGAAATCAACGTTTTTTTGCGTATTTTCGTACGAAATTCCGCTGATTTTACGCAAAAAATCGTATGTTTTCACGCTTGCGCGCACCGGATTTCCGCCTGCGCCGCCCGCCGCCGCGCCGCATTTTCCGCACAGAAATCTGCCGCCCGAAAAATCGAAATAGCAAACCGATTTTTCCGCGCCCGCACACGAAACCGCGCCGGATTCCGCGCCCGCGCTTTTTTCGATTTCGTTGCCGCATGCGCCGCAGCCGTCAAGGTCTATCATATACCCCGCCTCGAAAAGGGCGGTGAGCAGAAACGAACAGAGCGCCTCGGCGGGCGTTTCGTTTTCTTCGCCGTAGGCAAGCGAACGGAGCGCCTGCGCCGCGGCAATGAAAAGCGCCTCGTTTTCCGAGCCCTCCGCCGAAAGCTCGTCCGCGATTTCCGCCACCGAACACGCGGCGTAGTAACGCGTGATATCCGTGCGCAACGGGAAAAATCCGTCGTGCTGATAAGCGGACGTAACCGTGTTTCTGCCGTTTTTTTCCGCCAGAACGTATTCGCAGAAAGAAAACGGCTGCGCGGCGAACGCGAGGCGCGCGCCCGATTTTTTTACGCCTTTGATGCCCGCGGTGAGTTTGCCCGCCGACGGCGTTAACAGCGTTAAAATTTTGTCCGCGTCCTTATAATCGGCAGCGCGGAGCACGATCGCGTCCGTTTTGATTTCCATTTTTTCCTGCGCTTTTACGGCGTTTACGGCTTTAAATTTTTATCCGTCAGTTCGCGGTACAGCATGTAATAGCTTACGCCGCCCGTTTTTTCGAACAGCTCCCACGCGAGCTTCGCCGCCTTGGTTTCTCCGTTTTCCTTTCTCATCGTTCCGCCCTCCTGTTATCCACAGAATGAGCGGATTGCCGCGCTTTTATTCGCTTACAGCATCTGCGGCTTTTCGTAACCGAATTCTTTCATCAGATTCGGGCGGTCGCGCCAGTCCTCTTTTACTTTTACGTACGTGGTGAGGAACACTTTGCTTTGCAGAAACTTTTCCATATCCTGCCGCGCGAACGAGGAAACTTCTTTGATAGCCCTGCCCTGTTTGCCGATTAAAATCGCTTTGTGCGCCTGCTTTTCGCACACGATATCGAGGTTGATATCGTATACGCCGTTTTCGTTGCGCGTAAACGTGTTGATAACGACAGCGACGCCGTGCGGGATTTCCTGATCGAATTTCAGCAGGATTTTTTCGCGCATGATTTCCGCTATCATGAATTTTTCGCTGCGGTCGGATACGATTTCCTCTTCGAATACCTTGCCGCCCTCCGGCAGAAGATTGACGAGAAATTCTTTCAGCGCGCGCACGTTTCTGCCTTTTCGCGCCGATACGGGGAACACGTCCGTGCCCTCCAGCTTTTCCGCGAACAGCGCGAGATCGCCGGGGATTTTTTCCTTGGGCATGATGTCCGTTTTCGTATACGCCACGACGAACGGAGTATCGGTTTTTTCCGCCTGCGCGCGATACTTCCGCATCAGCGAAAAATCTTCCTCGCTTAATTTTTCGTGCCCGTCCACGACGAATAAAATCGCGTCTACGTCCTTCGAACTTTCTTCCGTGGTGCGCATCATGACGTCGGTGAGCGCGTTGCGCGCCTTATAGATACCGGGGGTATCCACAAACACGATCTGGCTGTCCTTTTCCGTCAGCACCCCCAGAATTCTGTCCCGCGTGGTTTGCGGGCGCGGGGATACGATGGATACTTTCTCCCCCACCATCACGTTGATGAGCGTGCTTTTTCCTGCGTTGGCTTTGCCTATCACCGCTACGTAACCGCTTCTCATAGCCGCTGTATTTCTCTCCTTATGTGTTCCGCTTACGCTTCGCGCGTAATGCCCATGCCGCCTAAAATTTCTTCTTCCTTGCCGCGCATTTCCGCCTTGTCCGCCTCTTCGATATGATCGTAGCCGAGGCAGTGCAATATGCCGTGCACGATAAGATAATTCAGCTCGCGGTAGTACGAATGCCCGTATTCTTCCGCCTGCTCTTTCGCGCGTTTCACGCACACCGCCAGCGAACCGATGACGAGAGCGCCGTCCTCGTCCAGCTCGAACGGGTGTTCCGCTTTTTTAATCGGCTTCCCCTTGACGGATTCCAGCTCCGGAAAAGAAAGCACGTCGGTGATTTTATCCACGCCGCGCATTTCCGCGTTGAGGCGGCGGATTTCTTCCTCGCCGACGAACTCGCACTCGATTTTCAACGGCACGTCCGTCTGCACGAAACGCGAAAGCGCCTCTTCGATTTTCGCCGCGTTTTCCGCGTCGATGACGTCCGCTTCGTTTTCGCCGAACGCTTCCAGAATAAACTTCTTGCCTTTCATCGCTTAATCGCCCTCTTTTTTGCCGTAGTGTATGGACGGATAATCCACCCGCTTGTGATATACGCCCGTGAGCGCGTTAACCAGCGTGAGCCGAAGCAGCGTGAGATCCGCCATGGTGATGTCGCATTCGGCGAACTGTTCCTGATTCATGCGCTCTTCGATGAGCCGGCGCACGCGCTTTTCCACTTCCTCCGGCGTTTTGTTGGGCAGAGAACGGGTGGCGGCTTCCGACGCGTCCGCAACCATGATGATCGCCGCGATTTTGCTTTGCGGCTTGGGACCCGTATACGAGAAATCTTCCTTGTTTACTTCGCCGCCGTACATTTTCTGCGCCTTGGCGTAAAAATAGCCGATTGCCAGCGTGCCGTGATGCTGCAGCGCCACGTCCGCGAAAAATTCGGGCAGGTGGTTGGAAAGAATCAGATCGTGCCCGTCGGTGGTGTGCGAACGGATGATATCCGCCGAAAGTTCGGGCGTGAGTTCGTCGTGCAGGTTGTACTCGCCCTGATTTTCGGTGAAATATTCGGGGTGGTGCAGTTTGCCTACGTCGTGATACAGCGCGGCGGCGCGGGCAAGTTCCGCGTCTTCGCCCAGCGCGACGGCACATTCTTCCGCCAGCTGAGATACCACAGCGGAGTGATTGTACGTGCCCGGCGCTTCCTCTTTGAGCTTTTTGAGCAGCGGAGAATCCAGCGAAGTGAGTTCGCGCAGGCGGAACACCGTAAGCACGGAGAACATGGATTCGAACAGCGGCAGAAAAAGCAGGAACAGCACCGCCGAGGAGATGCCGCCGATGAAGCCGTAGCCGAGGTTGATCCAGATATTGCGCGCCGCGCCCGTCTGTTCGAACGAGCTGCCGCCCGAAGCCATGGAAGAAATTTCAAGCAGGAACACGATGAAATCCATCGGCGCCGCGATGAGAAGCCCCACGAGCACCACGCGGAGGCGGGTGCGCAGTCTGTTTGCCGCGAAAATGGCGATCATGCCGCCGGTAAAGGCGATCATCAGCGCCGAATAGATGCTTTGCGCGGACGGCGTTACCGTGGAGAAGTTATCGAAAATAAACAGCAGCAGCGCGTTGACGATATTCATGAACATGGCGCTGCGCCTGCCGAGAAGAATAAACGTGAGCAGCGCGCAAAGCGCCACGGGGCGCGCGTACACGTTGAGCCATTTGCCCGTGAGCACGCACAGAATAAAGCTTAAATCGAGAATGACGAACACGAGCATGATGCTCTTGCCCTCGTACAGCACCGACCGCTCTTCGAAGAAAAAGTAGAAATACGTGATGAATACGAGCAGCATCACGCAAAAACCGATGTAGATATAGTTTGCCTTATTTTCTTCCAGCGTCTGCTTTATGTTGCCGAGGCTGCCGCCCATGAGCAGCGTTGCCACGACGATAAGCAGAATGAATAAATTGAGAAGGAACAGCAACGCGCTGCTCCATACGTCGCGCTTCGTCCAACGCCGCATTTTCGATACGTCCGGATTCATTTCACGTTTTCTCCTTTGTGCCGCCCGTCCGATTCGGGCTGCGTTTCCCCGCGCGCCGCGGATAAAGCGGAGCGCCTTTTTTCTTCGCGTTCGCGCGCAAGCTCCTCTTCGCGCTCCTCGTCTTTTTCGTAAGCCTTCACGATGCGCATGACAAGCGGATGGCGCACCACGTCTTTATCGGAAAGCATGCACACCTGCACGCCGTCTACGTCTTTGAGAATTTTCGCTGCGTGGGTAAGTCCGCAGGATTTGCCGCGCGGCAGATCTACCTGCGTTGCGTCGCCCGTTACCACCGCCTTGCTGCCCTCGCCCATGCGCGTTAAAAACATTTTCAT
>DLQW01000090.1:0-709 GCA_002474405.1 Christensenella sp. UBA7597
AGCACGCCGCCGCCCGCGCCGTACACGATGTCGCCGGGGAGAACCGTGGCTTTGCCGATGCGCGTGATACCGTTATAATCTTTCATAACGAAATCGCGGATGGGCGTGGGATCGATGCCGCGGTAGTACACCTGCACGCCCTCGACTTCTTTCATCTGCTGCGTATCGCGGATGCCGCCCCAGATGACGGCGCCGCCCGTTTTTGTTTTTGCTTTGATTGCGGTGGTGAGATTGCCGCCGATAAACGTGCCTTTATAAATTTTATCGTACATATCCGCAACCACGACGTCGCCCTCGACGAGGTTATCGATCACCCATTGATTGTAGTTGCCTTTTCTGCCTTCCGCGGCGCCCGCGGCGAACATCGTTTCGTGCAGATCGGGGCGCGAGGGCACGAACGTGCAGGTTACCGCCCTGCCGATTAAAATGCGTCCGTCGTTATGAAGCGTTTTTAAATCGCCCTCGAACTGGCTTTCGTACCCCTTTAAAAAAATGGGCTTCCATAATTCTTCCAGCGTCATTTTGCGCATTTTTTCAAGGTATTTATCCGCGACTTTCGGTCTGCCGTCGGGAAGGCGTTCCCCCTTCCATTGCGGCGTTAAAGCGATAATCTGTTCTTTTTGATTGAATCGAATCATAATATTTTCCTCTTAGTTTTCGTAATCGATAATCTTGTCTTTCAGCGCGGCTCGGCGTTTTTGCGGGGTTT
>DLQW01000090.1:728-3406 GCA_002474405.1 Christensenella sp. UBA7597
AGCCCGCCGCCGTTTTTGCGGCGTAGCCGAACGCGATGACGAGCGAACACGGCTTTTCCACGCCCGTGTTTTTACGCAGTTTTTCTTCGTTGAGCCAGCCGATGACGCAGCTGTCCACCCCCGCGTTTTTCGCGCAAAGCGTAAGATATGCCGCCATCTGCCCGACGTCGTACTTCACGAATCGGTCGTTGCCGTACTTTTCGCAGCGGATATTATCGGGCAGGCTTTCGAAAAGCGCGATGAAAGCCGTTGCGCCGTTTAAAAATAAGTTTTTGCCGTTATCCTGCAGACATTCGCGGATTTTTGCGTTGGATTCGTCGGTATACGTTACGTAAAATTCCCACGGCTGCGTGTTTTTGGCGCTGGGCGCGTTTAACGCTTCGCCGATGATTTTGTACAGCGTTTCTTTCGATACGCGTTTATCGGAAAAATTGCGGCAGGAATACCTGCTTTTTACCACTTGCGAAAATTCCATACGTCTGCCCTCGTCGTTCTGCTTTTAAAGGCTCATGCCGCCGTCGATTCTGATATCCGCGCCCGTGATGTACGCCGAATCTTCGCCGGCAAGAAACGCCACGATGCCCGCGCAGTCTTTCGGGGTGCCGAAATGCCCCGCGGGGATGCACGCTTCCGCTTTTTTGCGCGCCTCTTCGTCGTTGTACACGTTTGCGTTCCGCGGCGTTAAAACGGCGCCCGGAGATACGTTGTTTACCGTAACGCAAAAAGGCGCTTCCTCTTTCGCCACGTTTTTCACAAAGCTCATCACCGCGCATTTTGTGGCGGCGTAAATCGACAATTCGGGGTGGCGGCGGTGCTGATTGACGCTGCCGATCGTGATGACTCTGCCCCACTTGTTTTTCTCCATGGCGGGAATATATTGCTGCATAAGCCGCACGGTGGAAACGAAATTCACCTGTAATTGCCGTGCGATAAGATCGGGACTTGCTTCGCGCCACGGCTGTTTGTACTGCACGCTGGCGTTCAATACGAGGACGTCCACGTCGCCCGTGGCGGCTTTCAGTCGTTCCGCCGCGTCCGCTTCGGATAAATCGCAGACGACCGCCGCGTGCGCGCCGATTTCCCGCTGTATGCGTTTTGCCTTTTCTAAATCGCTGCTGCAATGCACGATGACATAAAAACCGTCTTTTACAAGCCGTGCGGCGATTGCTTCGCCGATGCCCTGCGTGGAGCCCGTAACCAGCGCTTTTTTCATTTCAACACCTCTGTTTTTCCGTTTTCATTCAGCGTTACCGCATACGTTTTTCCGCCCGCCGTTACCTCGTATTCGCCGTAAAAGCCGCGGAATTTCACTTCGCCGTTTTTATCCGCTTCGGGCGTTTCGTCCGTCGTCCATACTTCTTTGATGAGATGATACAGCCGCTTGTAGGCGGGTTTTTCGCTCATATCGAAGCGGAGCAAGCCGCCGCGGAAATAATTTTCGCCGTCCGCCATGTTGCCGGGCGTGGTGAACGCCGCATAGCCGTCCGCTAAGTTCCAGTACACGATTTGTTTTACGTTTTCGTGCGAGAACCACGCGGAATACAGCCGTTCGAGAACGTCTGCCTGAGAAAGTTCGTCCGCTTCTTCCGCCGTGTATGCGGGAACGGTAACTTCGGTGATTTCAAGCGGTTTTTTAAAGCGCGCGTAATTATCCATCTCTTTGAAAAGGTGCGGCAGATTGTAAAAATTACGCGTGGCGGCGAAGTAGTTTTCCGCGCGGTGGAACATATGAAACTGCGCTCCGATCGCATCGATGCGGCAGCCCTTTAAAAGCAGATTTTCAATCATCATATAGTATGGATCGTAAGCGACGGCGCGCGTACTCCATATGGCGTCCGTCCACTCGTTGATGCAAAGCTCGTTGTGCGGGAAATATTCCGCCGCTTTTTTATAGCACCATTCCATAAAATCGGGCGCGAGATAAAAATCGGTTACCCAGCCGTTGTTCCAGAACATTTCGTTGGTAACTTCGATGGTGGGAATTTTATCGGCGTAGCGCGAAGAAATTTCCCGCATGCGCTTTTCAAGATGCGATTTTACCTCTTCGTCGCTCTTTCCCTTGAGCCATGCAGGGAAGAAATGATCGTAACAAAGCGCGTGTTCGCGCGGTTCGATATTGTGAGCTTTGCAAAATTCGACGCACAGATCGGCGGGCGGGCGGCGATACATTTTTTCGGCATCTTTGCCGTAACGCGTTTTGCCGTCCTCCGGTTCGGTGGCGTCCCAGTAGAAAGGCACGGTTGCCATATTGAACAGCGCGGCGAGCTTTTCTTTGTACAACTCGTTTTTATGCTTATCGTCGGGAATTTCATCGAGCATGAACATGTTGCAACCGAAGCGGAATTTGTGATTTTTCAGCTTTACATGTACTTTTTCGCCCGGTTTGAAAGGCGTTTTCAGAGTAAAATCTCCCTTGCGGTTTTTCTCGATGCCCTCTTGTATGCGTTGATCGGTTTCCTCGTCGGTGATAACGAGCTGATTGATATCGTAAGACATATTTACCTCTTTTTTATTATAATTGTTTTTTCGCCGTTTTTCAAGCGATTTACATAAAAATATTTTTGCCGTATGCCCGCCGGCTGCCCCGTTGGTTTTACCAAGCAGGCACTCTTTCGTGTTTGAACCGGGAATAATTGAAACAAACGATTCGTAAATATTACGCCCCTCATCAGTCCGCT
>DLQW01000091.1 GCA_002474405.1 Christensenella sp. UBA7597
GCAAAATTTTATGCAGGCAAGAGGGGAAGGCTATGAAATAGGCTGACCATTTTTTGCCGAAAAAAATGAAGTTTACCGAATTTTTTTTCAAGTAAGAGGGGAAGTCTTGCAAAGAAAAAAAAGACCTCTTCAGTCGGCAAAAGCCGACAGCTTCCCCGACGGGGAAGCCAAGAATGCGGTTTGATAATAAGGCGGCTTTTTTGAAAAGAAAATGCCTGAATATTGTTCGGCTGCCCCTCATTCGTCGCCGTATGGCGACACCAGACTGCCGAAGCTGCCTTAAACGGCAGTTCGGCAAGAAAAGCCCCCCCAAGGGGAAGGCACGAAGTGGCTGAACATTTTTGTCGAAAAAATGAAGTTTACTGAATTTTTTTTCAGGCAAGAGGGGAAGGCTTGCAAAGAAAAAGAAAGACCTCTTCAGTCGGCAAAAGCCGACAGCTTCCCCGACAGGGAAGCCAAGAATGCGGTTGATTATAAGGCGGCTTTTTGAAAAGAAAATGCCTGAATGTTGTTCGGCTGCCCCTCATTCGTCGCCGTACGGCGACACCAGGCTGCCGAAGCTGCCTTAAAACGGCAGTTCGGCAAGAAAAGCCCCCCCAAGTGGAAGGCTATGAAATAGGCTGACAATTTTTGCCGAAGAAAATTTTGTGAGCAAAATTTTATGCAGGCAAGGGGAAGGCTTAATATAACGCTTGATACGCGGAATTTATTTTAATGTTACGGAGACGCCGTTTTTATCCAGCGTTACCGTGTAGGTTTTGCCGCAGGTTTCTATTTCGTATTCGCCGTAAAAGCCGCGGAAGGTAACTTCGTTTTTGCCGCCGATTTCTGCCGTGAGATTGGTTTTCCATTCGCGGTTGATGAGCGTATCAAGTACTTTGTACGCGGGTTTTTCGCTCATATCGAAGCGCAGCAGACCGCCGCCGCAGCGGTTTTCGCCCTCGTTGGTGCCGAGCGGCGCATACGCCGCGTAACCGTCTACGAGATTCCACCAGACGATGCTCTTCATATGGGGCGTGGCGAACCACGTTTTATAGAGTTTTTCTACGAGGTACGCCTGAATTTCTTCGTTTTCCGCTTTGCCGCCGGAACCCGGAATCGTGATTTCGGAAATGTGCATGGGATAGCCGTAAGCGCCGAGAAGATCGAGCACTTCCACCATGGCTTCGGCATCAAGATATACTTCGCGGATCTGCCACTGTTCCGTTTCTTCGGTGGTGGAAAAGATATGGTACTGCAGTCCGATTTCATCGAACGGCACGCCGCGCGCGATAAATTCTTTGAGCTGCGTATTGAACGCCATATACTTGCCCTCGGTGTAATAATCGCGCCAGATCGCCTCGTTGGTTTCGTTTAAAATTTTGCGGTTGTTTCCGAAATATTTTTCGCCGAGGCGCAAGCCGTATTCGTCGTAATTTTCAAAAAGCCCTTTCACGCCGCGGCGATAGTTGCTTGCCGATTCGTTGACGATATCGAACGAAGGAATTTTATCGGCGTACGCGGCGGAAATTTCGCGGAAACGGCGTTCGAGAATCTGCTTTTTTTCTTCGGGCGTGTAGCGGGCGAGCCATCCGGGCAGAGTGTTGTTCCAGGTAAGGCAGTGCCCTTTCGGCTGCAAACCGTATTCGTTGCAAAATTCCAGCACCGTATCTACGGGCGGACGGCGATAAATGAATTCGCTGTCCTTTCTGAAACGAAGTTCGCCCTCGCGCGGTTCGAGAGCGGACCAGTACAGCGGTACGACCGCCTGATTGAAAAGATTTGTAAATTTTTCTTTGTAGACGGGTTCTTTTTCCGCTTTTTCGAAGCTTCCGAGCATGAACGCCGTGGTACCGAACAAAAACGAATGTTTCTTCTGCGTGATTTTTACGCTTTGCCCCGGTTTTGCCGCGGGAAAACGCAGCGTGAAATCGCCTTTGCGGTATTTTTCGATGCCGGCGGAATTGCGCTCTTCGAGCATATCGGAATTTTTGATGAAACTTTCTAAAATTTTTTCTCTGTTCATTTTATTTTCCTCTGTTTTGCTATCCGAAAATATTCGGAAAAGCAGGCTTTTTGAAATAAGCTACGCCCCTCATCAGTCCGCTTTGCGGACAGCTTTCCCCCCAAGGGGAAGTCTTTAATTACTGCCTTATTTTAAACGCAAGTTACAGCGCACATTAGAAGCAAGCAAGACAAGGAGCGTGCGGATTTCGCGCAGGGCGCTTACTGACAGTAAGCAACCAAGCAAAAACGCAAACGCGACACAGTATTGCGCCGCTTATAATGCGCGCATGATTACGACCACTCGCGGTCGTTCGACCATTCCTTATCCCACGCCGACGTATCGCTCCACGGCTTTTCGCAATCCGCTTTGCGGAATTTTTCGACGAGCTCTTCGTTGAGACTTTCGATGCCGAGCCCCGGAGCGTCGGGCACCTGCATAAAGCCGTTTTTCAGGCGGATTTTCGGGTTGACGAGATCGAACCATTCGGGGTGATCCACCGAATGAAATTCTACGGCGAGGACGTTTTTCATTGCCGCCGCCGAATGTACCGCCGCCATGAACGCGACGGGACTTTCCGCCATATGAATCGCCGCGGCTACGCCGTATTTTTCGCACAGCGCGCCCACTTTTTTCATTTCTCCGAAGCCTCCTACCGTAAGCAGATCGGGATGCACCACGTTTACGCCCGCCTGCATGACTTTTTCGAAATTTTCCGCCAGATAAATATCTTCGCCCGTGCAAAGCGGCACGCAGGAATTCTGCGCGAATTTTCTGAGATGTTCCGTTTTCTGCCACGGCGTTAAATCTTCCATCCAGGCAATATTATACTTTTCGAGCCGACGGGCAAAACGAATCGCGTCCTCTATCGCCACGTGCCCGAAATGATCGATGGCGAGCGGCACTTCGTAACCGATGACGTCGCGCACCTGCTTTACGTAATTTTCGAGGTAATCGAGCCCCTTTTCGGTGATATGTATGCCCGTGGCGTAATGCGGGATGGTGAAAATCTGATAGTTTTTGCCGAACATCAACGATTTATCGATACTGCCCGACTGGTGGCAGATGGCTTTCATGTTGTACTTTTTGAAATCTTCGATGAGCCCCACGGGCGCGTTGAGCGTGCCCGGTTCGTCGTATAAAAGCTCGATGCCGAGATCCATTTTCAGAAACGTGAAACCTTGTTCCATACGCTTTTTCAGGGCGTTGCCCATATCCGTGCCCGTATGTTTGCCGTCTACGTCGGTATCGCAGTAGATGCGCACTTCGTCGCGCCATTTGCCGCCGAGAAGCTGGTACACGGGCACGCCGTAAAATTTACCGATAATATCGTAAAGCGCCACTTCTATGCCCGATACGCCGCCGCCCTGACGGGAGTGTCCGCCGAACTGTCTGATGCGTTCGAACAGTTTTTCGACGTTGAGCGGATTTTCGCCGATCAGGCGGCTTTTGAGCATTTTTGCGTAGGTGGCGCTGGACGCGTCGCGCACTTCGCCGTAGCCCACGATATCGGTATTCGTGTAGATTTTCAGTAAAATCATGTGCTTGGGGAGTCCGTCGATATCCGCCACGCGAAGATCGGTGATTTTCAGATCGCCCGGTTTCATATTCTTGTACATTGTTAATTCTCCTTTCAGGGATTCCTGCCGCGCCCGTCGCGCTTATTTTACGCAACGGTTGCCGATTTGTTTGACTTTGTTACGCAAATATGATACCATAAAGAAAAAGCAATGTCATCAACAATATTATAATTTTTGCAAACAATGTTATGAAAAAGAATTTCGGACGGGAGAGAAAAAAATGCCGGAAATCGGAAAAATTCTGAATAATTCGGGAACGACGGTATGCCGTATGTTTATTTCGGAGGCGGCGCGGTGCAGGAACCGCTACCGCAACCACAAGCATGCGGAATTTGAAATTTCGCTGATTTTAAAGGGTCACGGTCTTTACGATACCGAACGCGGCAGAGAGAACATCTGCCCCGGAGACGTGTTTATGTTTTCGACGGGCGAATATCATTGCATTACGGATATTTTCGGCGAAAGCGACGAGGACGGGATGCAGCTTCTGAATCTCCACTTTTCTCCGAATTTCGTGTGGAGCGCGGGAAACGATTATTTAAGCAACGGCTACCTCGGCGCGTTTTTCGAACGAGGAAAAGAAACTTCGGCGAAGCTTGATAAGTGCAACGCGAGCTTTCCGGAGGTAACGGCGATGCTCGGCGGCATACGCGAGGAATTTTCGAACGGCGGCTACGGCTGCGAAGTGATGGTGAAAGCGAAACTTTTAGAACTACTGGTGCTGTTGCGACGGGAGTTCTTTCCGCCGGCGGAAAACGGCGACGGAAAAAATTCGGCGTACGCGCTGCATGCGGGCGGAATAGAACGGGCGATCGATTTTATGGATAAAAATTTTGCGGGCGCCGTTACGCTGGAAGAAATCGCGCGGGAGGCGTATATGCCGCGCACGTATTTCTGCGCGGTGTTTAAAAAACTGAACGGCATGACGCCGTGGCAATACATCAATATACGAAGAATCGACGAGGCGCTTGCGCTTTTAAAACATTCCGACGACACGGTATTGAAAATCGCCGTGCGTTGCGGATTCAACAACACGGCGAATTTCAACCGAATTTTTAAAAAGATTACGGGACTTACGCCCGCCGAATACAGAAAAAGCCTGCAGAAATAAGACAATTTATCACATCAACGCTAAAGTCCTTTTACAAAATTTACTTCCTTATTTTATAGACTTTTTTATCTTCCGAGACTTTCGTTTTATAACCAAACTTTTTTAATAGCTCAATCATTTTTTTACAACCATAATTCCGGCAATCGAAATCCGAGTATTGGTTTAACAGCAAACTTCCGATTTTACTGGCTAAAGTCCAGCCCTCGGCATCCGAATTTTCGTCGATTATCTGATTTATCGATTCTTTAAGCGCATTTACCGTGGTAAGAGCCGAATTTTCGTTTTCCGAATTTTCTGCAGAATCTGTTATCGATTTTGACGAATCGCCGGCAATAATATCAAGATATTTAAATTTACTGCAGGCAACGACAAAAGGTTTCGGCGTTTGTTCTTTGCCCATTCCGATGACAAGCATTCCCGACTCTTTTAATCTGGCGGCAAGTTTCGTAAAATCGCTGTCTGAGGATACAAGACAAAATCCGTCTACAGTACGTGTATATAAAATATCCATAGCATCTATAATCATTGCCGAATCGGTTGCGTTTTTTCCTGTGGTGTAAGCATATTGTTGAACGGGATTTAAAGAATAATCGAGCAATTCTTGTTTCCACGACGATAAATTCGGACTCGTCCAATCGCCGTAAATTCTCTTATATGTAATCGAGCCCTCTTTTGCCGCTTCCTCTACAATCGTTTTAATATATCGAGGCGATATATTATCCGCATCAATCAATAGTGCAATTTTTTTATCTTCCATTCTTTTTCCTCCTTAATTATTTGACTTTTTTATTGATGTAAAAAATTGCTGCAAAGAAAACAAATCTTTGCAGCAATTTTATAAACACTTTTTATTTTAGTTAAACATATTTCTTCAAATTTTCAATAATCGCCGAAAATCAGATGCGTTCGTCGCAATAGGCGCAGCGGAGCACGCCCTCGCCGTCTTTATATACGAGGCGGCGCAGCTCCTGTTCGCCCGTGGTGATGCAACGAGGATTTTTGCAGATTGCGGACGAATCTTCGTATTCGTTCTTCTGCTTCCGCCGATCGGGCAAATCTTTTTCGGCAAGCAGTTTTAAAATGAGCGCCATGCGCATGAGTCTGCCGCAACGCGTCTGTTCGAAATAGCAGGCGCGGGGATCGTCGTCTACCTTGACGGAAATTTCGTTTACGCGGGGCAGCGGGTGCATTACGATGGCATCGGGTTTCGCCGAACGCATTTTTTCTTCCGTGAGAATATATACGTCTTTCAGGCGTTCGTATTCCTCTTCGCTTTCAAAACGCTCTTTCTGGATTCTCGTCATGTACAGGACGTCTACGGAGCCGATAGAATCTTCGAGCGAGCGGCTTTCCGTGCAGGGAATGCCTTTCTTTTCGATATATTCTTTTTTTACGTAATCGGGCAGGCGCAGTTCTTCGGGAGAAATGAGTACGAATTTCACGCCGTCGTAGCGCGACATCGCGCCGATGAGAGAGTGCACCGTTCTGCCGTATTTCAGATCGCCGCAGAAGCCTATCGTCAGATTTTCGAAGCCGCCTTTCTTTCTGCGGATGGTAAGCAGATCGGCAAGCGTCTGCGTGGGGTGATACCTGCCGCCGTCGCCCGCGTTGATGACGGGGACGAGCGAACGACGGATGGCGACGTCCGGCGCGCCCTCCTTCGGGTGGCGCATGGCGATGATATCCGCATAGCCGGAAACCACTTCGACGGTATCGGATACGCTTTCGCCTTTGGAAGCGGAACTGAGCCCCGCGCCCGCGAAACCGAGCACGCTGCCGCCGAGAGAAAGCATTGCCGATTCGAAACTCAGCCGCGTGCGCGTGGACGGTTCGAAAAACAGCGTGGCAAGGCGTTTATGTTTGCATTTATCTTCGTATTTTTCGGGGTTTGCCGCGATATCTTCGGCAACGAAAATGAGTTCGTCGATTTCCTCCGTAGTTAAATCGAGAATATTCAGTACGTTTCTCATATATGTAAAGCCTCTCTTTTTACGCTTTGATCCAGCTTTCGTCCGACGGGTTGTTTCTGAACGCGATGAGCCTCTGCACGTCCTGCGGGCGGATATAATTTTCTTCCGCCGCGACTTTTGCAATCGTATCGAAATCGCAAAGGCTGACGTTCTTTACGCCCGCCGCCTGCAATCTTTCGACGCCCTTTTTCATGCCGTACGTGAAAATGCTTACGATGCCGAGCACTTCCGCGCCCGCTTCGCGCAATACGTCCACCACTTCGAGCACGCTGCCGCCCGTGGAAATGAGATCTTCCACCACGACGACTTTTTCGCCTTTTTCCAGTTTGCCTTCGATCTGATTCTGTCTGCCGTGATCTTTCGCGCCGGAACGCACATAGCCCATCGGCATGCCGAGGAGATGCGCGGT
>DLQW01000061.1:0-4947 GCA_002474405.1 Christensenella sp. UBA7597
GACGCCGCATTAAAATGAAATATCACGCCTCGCAGGTAAGCAAGCTCACCAAAATTCTTTTCCCCGTGCTTGTTACCATTATTTCCGGCTTGATCGCCCCCGCGTCTCTTTCGCTTGTCGGCATGCTGATGTTCGGCAACTTAATCCGCGAATGCGGCGCGCTCAACACTCTTTCCGATACCGCGCAGAACACGCTTTCCAACTTAATCACGCTGCTTCTCGGCATCACCATCGCTTTCCAGATGCAGGCGGCGCAGTTTATCACGTGGGAAACCTTAATGATTATGGCGCTCGGTTTGTTCGCGTTTGTTTTCGATACCGTCGGCGGCGTAATGTGTGCCAAAATCATGAACCTTTTCTGCAAGGAAAAAATCAACCCGATGATCGGCGCCGCGGGCATTTCCGCATTCCCCATGGCGGCGCGCGTGGTGGAAAAAATGGGCATTAAAGAAGATTCCACCAACCACCTCTTAATGCACGCCGTCGGCGCAAACGTTTCCGGGCAGATCGCCTCGGCTATCGTTGGCGGACTGATCATCAATCTTGTGCTGCCCCTGCTGTAAGGCGATAAAAAGGAGAAACTGATTATGAATATTTTTTCGCTTCTCGCAAGCGGTTTAACCCCTATGAATCCCGATACCCTGAAAGCCTCGTTGAAAATCATGTGGCAGGGCTTGCTGGCAATTTTTATCGTTATCGGCTTGATTATCCTCGCCGTGCAGCCCACGAAATTCTGCGTAAATAAAGCCGAAAGCGCCAAAAAAGCGCGCGAAGCCAAAAAAGCGGCAAGCGATGCTTCCGCCCCGCATAGCGACGGAGAAGCAAGATGATTTCCGCGCTTCTGCGCCTGTTCGGCTGCGTGCGGGGAAAAGGCGAATACGAAAAAATCAACCGCGAAAAATGCGCTTCTTTCGCCACAGGTACGGGTATTTTCATCAACGTGCTGCTGTTTGCCGCCAAATTAACGGCGGGCATTCTGGCAGCCTCCGTCGCCGTCGTTTCCGACGCTTTCAACAACGCTTCCGATGCGGTTTCGTCGCTCGTGGCGCTCGTCGGCTTTAAAATGGCGGCGAAAGCGGGCGATAAAGAACACCCGCTCGGACACGGGCGCATGGAATACGTGGCGGGGCTGATTGTGGATATGCTGGTCATCCTCGTGGGCGCGGAGCTGTTAAAATCCTCCGTAACAAGCATAATTCACCCCGAACTCCCCTCGATTTCCGCGCTGACGGTGGCTTTTTTGTGCTTTTCGCTGCTTGCGAAATCGTGGCTGTACGTATTCTATAAGAAGGTCGGCAAAAAAATCAATTCCGTCGCCCTGAAAGGCGCGGCAACCGACAGCATTTCGGACGTCGTGGCAACGTTCGTCGTACTTCTCTCCGCCCTCTGCGGCAAATACTTCGGCTGGAAAATCGACGGCGTTGCGGGGCTTCTGGTGGCGGCGTTTATCCTTTTTTCGGGCGTCAAAGCCACCAAGGAAACGGTGGATTTGCTGGTGGGCGCGCCCCCTTCGAAAGAATTTGTACAAAACATCTATCAGTTCGTCGGAAATTACCCCGAAATACTGGGCATTCACGACGTCATCGTGCACGATTACGGCCCCGGCAAACTGGTGGTTTCTTTCCATGCGGAAGTCCCGGCGGACGACGACATCAATCTCGCGCACGAGGTAATCGACCGTCTCGAAGAAGATATCCACGAAAAATTCGGCTGCCTCGTAACCGTACATATGGATCCCATCGTCATTCACGACGAGATCGTCAACGACATGCGCGATTTCGTCCGCAACGTGGTTGCGCAGACGGACGAAACGTTCACGATGCACGATTTCCGGATGACGTACGGCAAAGATCGGAAAAACCTGATTTTCGATTTATCGGTACCGATTGAAAGCAAATGGGTGCTTGCGGACGCGGAACGCGCCGTCGCCGCAAAAATCCACGAACTTCGTCCCGATTGCTACGCCGTTATCCGCGCCGAGCATCCTTTGGTATAACCTTTAAAAACCAAACAATTTCAGCGACTTTTCATCATGAAAAGTCGCTGTTTTTTATGCTATCAATGATTCCGTACTCTTTACCGCCACCGCAGATTTCGCTGCTGCTTGTATCAATTTCCCTGCAGTCAAAAGCGTAGTGCCCTGTTTGCGTAACGCAACGGGAATTTTTTCTTCTTTTCCCCCGCTCCCGACTTTCAGCCAGACATCAAAGACTTTATTTTTCTTTGTTTTAATTATTGATAATTCAACGCCGCCGGCACGGCTTAAAATCGCGTCAAATTTTTCTCTTTTCGTGTCGATTTTATCCTCGGCTGTCCCTATCCTGCACACTATTTTCGTCTCTGCTTGTTCTTGAATATCACATATCCCGTATCTCTGCATACGCCACGGCAATCGCCCTTTATAGTAAAAGCCCAATTTCTTGGGCATAATAAAAAGCTGTAAATCAAAAAACTCCAAATCAGCATTTTTCCGTCCGAATAAATTTAAAAATAAACTCGTTCGTCTTTTTTTAATTATAAAAAACAATACTCCGCCGGCTAAAACCGGTAAACTAATCATACAAAAGATACATTTTCCCATTTTACGCCGATAAAATCGCCCCTCATCTATCATTTTACGCTCTTATTATATGGCATTTTTTGCTATACGTCAAGCAAAATATAGCAATTTTTTGTATATTTTTTATACAAATAAAAAATAATAAGAGTATCCTTCATGAAAAACGAAATCGCAAAGAAAATCGGCGCAAACTTGCGGGAAGCGCGCAAAATAAAGGGCATATCGCAGAAAGAACTGGCAGCCGAACTCGGCAAGAAACAACCTGAATACAGCGACTACGAAACGGGTAAAATTCAGCTTGATTACGAAAAAATTATTTTTCTTTGCAAAAAATTAGATATCACGCCCAACGAATTATTCGATACAGACTGAGTCCGAATTTCAAAAACGGCAATCTTTTTGCCCCCGGATGCCGCCGCCCGATGCCGCCCGGATAAATCGCAAATACACTGCAAAAAAACGGAGCATTTCGCTCCGTTTTTTCATTTTAAAAATCATTTTTCATAAGCTCGTCAACGCAATCGCGGCAAAGATAAACGCCAGCGCAGCCCATACGTTTCCGGTAATTTTCTGCCTGAAAACAATCGAATCGCAAAGCACCGTAAGCAGCATGCTCACGCCCCGCGCCAACGGATAATACACCGCCGAAGGCAACGCCTCCGCCGAAAGCGTGGCAAAAAACGAATACACGTAAATCATCACCGCCGCCACCGATACAAACGCCGCAAGTTTTTTCCCCGAAGCCGCGTTTTCGGGCTGCAACCTCTTCCCCGCAAACGCCTTTCCCGCAAACAGCGCCGCCAGAAAGCACGCGCACACCGTCAGAAACGTCATCAGGTTAAAAAACGGAGCGTACTCCTTTCCCGCGCGCACGGGATACAACTTCTGCGTTATGCTCACGCCCGCGTTCGAAAGCACCAACAGCACGATATACGCCGCCGTAATCGCCGCCGCTTTCCTGCGTTCCGCCGCCGTCTTTTCCGTCTGTGCCGCCGCCCGTTCCGGGATATTTCCGGAAAGTTCTTTCGTTGCTCCGCCTCTCGCCGCCGCGGCGTTTTTTCTTTTCGCAAACAGCAGCGCCAGCGCCGCCAGAAGGCACGCCGCGCCCGCCCATTGCCGCGCGTTCACCGCTTCGCCTTCGTATAATACGGGCGCAAGAAACAACGGTATCGCCACCGAACCGAGCATACAGAACGATTCCACGAATACCAGCCCTATCCGCTCCGAACAAAGCAGCCAGGCAAACATCATCGCCGCGTTCGATACGCCGGAAATCAGCCACAGCGCCCACTCTTCCTTTTCCGCGCGCGCCCCCGAAGCAAGAAACACGGCAAGCGCCACCGCGGCGCAAAGCAACGAACGGAAAGCGTTGATCCGCACGGAATTGTACGCGCCGGGGCACACTTTTCCGCAGCCTTTCATCGCCGCCATTTTCGTAATGCCCGCAAAGCTTGCAATCAGTAAAAACACATATCCCATATAAGATATGATACACCGCGCCGCGGCGGCGCGGCAACGAATTTTCTTTCAAAAATTTGTATTTTTACGGCGAATCCGCCTTTTTCTTTACAGTTTAAAGCACTTACGTACGTCTTTAAACGCGCCCAGCACAAGAAGATGAATTCCCTCTTCGATCACCGAATTGCAGTTCACCGCCAAAGACATTTTTCCGTCTTTTTTAATCGCCAGAATATTCACGCCGTACCGTTTTCTGATATCGATGTCCCCCACGGTTTTCCCCGTCCAGGCGGCGGGCGGCGTTACTTCGAAAATTCCCGATTCGTCGCCGAGTTCGATATAATCGCTCAGATTATCCGAAGCATAGCGTATCGCCGTCCAGTGCGCAAGCTGCCGTTCCGGGTACACGATGTTATCCGCGCCGTTCCGCAGCAGAAATTTTCCCTGTACGTCGTTGCACGCTCTGGAAACCACCTTTTTCGCTCCGAAATCTTTCAACAGCGACGTAATCTCAAGCGACGACTGAAAATCGTCGCCGATCGCCACGATACAAAGGTCGAAACGCGGCACGTCCAGAGACTTCAGAAATTCGGCGCGCGTGCAATCGCCTATTCTCGCCTCCGTAACGTACGGCATCGCGTCGTTCACGCGCTCTTCGTTTTCGTCCACGGCAAGCACTTCGTGGTCCAGTTCCCGCAGCTTTTTCACCGCGTTCAGTCCGAATCTTCCAAGACCTATCAACAATATATTTTTCATCGGAATACTCCTTTCGCCTTACGCTTTCTTTCAGCCCACGGCAATCGTGCCGAGGGGCAATCTTCCGTCGTCGGAATGTCCGCCGCCCGCCACCGCCGTAAATAACGTCAGCCCGCCGACGCGCCCGAAATACATCAGTATCATCAGAATAACGTGCGACGCGGCGGATAATC
>DLQW01000061.1:4982-18931 GCA_002474405.1 Christensenella sp. UBA7597
CCCGCCGTAATCCCCGTCGTCAGCCCCACGGTGGCAATCGCCGAAGCCGTTTCAAACATACACGGCAGCATCGGCAGTTTTTCAATCGTCGCTATCGCGATGCTCCCCGCTGCAAACAGGGAAACGTACAAAAACGCAATCGTCGCCGCGTCCTTCACCGTGTCGCTTCCTATTCTTCTGCCGAAGCACCGCACTTCTTTCCGTTTCCGCACCGCGGCAACCGCCGCGCAGAACAACACCGTCAGCGTCGTCAGTTTCATGCCGCCCGCCGTCGAACCGGATGCGCCGCCTATCAGCATCAGCGCGATCGTCGTCATCAGCGAAGCTTCGCTCATCGCCGAATAATCCACCGTGTTGAATCCCGCCGTACGCGGCGTAACCGCCGAAAACAACGAAGCCAGCACGCGCTCCCCGCCCGAAAGTTCCGCTTTCCACGCCGCCGAGGAAAACTCCGCGAAATAGAAATACACGGCGGGCACAAACACCAGTATCGCGCCGGATACCAGCACCGCTTTGCTCTGCACCGAATAGCGCTTCAGGCGGAATTTATTTCTGCCGACGTCTCCCCACACCGAAAAGCCTAGCCCGCCGCAAAGAATCAGCCCGCAAATCGTAAAATTGACGAGCGGCGAACCGACAAACCCCGTCAAAGACGAAAATTGCCCCGTTTCCGCGCCCATCAGGTCGAACCCCGCGTTGCAATACGCCGATACGGAATGGAAGAACGCATAGCCGATTCCCCTTGCACCGAATCGCGAACAGAACGCGGGCATTAAAAACAGCGCGCCGATCGCTTCCGCGGCAAGCGAAAACAATAAAATAAACCGCGCGTATCTCCAGGCGTCTCGGCTCTCTTCGGCTGCCACCGATTCCAGCATGGTATTCTGCCCGGAAAGCCGCAATTTCTTTCCCGCCGCCACGGCAAACGTAACGGCAAGCGTTACCACGCCCACGCCGCCGATTTGTATCAGCGTGATAATCGTCAGTTTCCCGAACAGCGAAAAATAAGTAGCGGTATCGCGCACCACCAGCCCCGTAACGCACACGGCGGAAGCGGAAGTAAACAACGCGTCGAGGAAAGGCATGCTTTCCCTGCTCTGCGCCGCAATCGGCAACGCCAGCAGAACGCCGCCCGCCAGAATCGCCGCGGCATAACCGAGGATGATCGTCTGCGCCGAAGTCAGCCGCAGTTTTTTCCGAAAAACATTCATACCGCTATTATACCACGCGCGCCGAAAAAGTCAAGCAAGCGCCGCGCCCCCGCGCAACATTCTTTCCGGAAGGTTGTATTTTACGCTTTTTTGCCCCGCCCGCGCACGAAAAAAAGCGAAACCCGTCCGGTTCCGCCTTTTCTCCTTTTTCCCGCCCGTTATCTCTTTATTTTCCGCCGTACGGCTCGTTTTTCAACCCGCGTTGCCGGGCAGACCGGCGGCGCCCGCGCCTACGTACCCTTCCCGTCCGTCCGCACGTCTGTTTTCGCCGCGGAACGCGTACAGATCGAATTCCGTTTCTATATCGAAATCCTCCGCGTTGTCAAACGCGGCAAGTTTCGAAACGGAAACCTCGTACGCCGTCATCGTTTTCGTTTCCGTCTCGCTCAGTTTTTTCTGATATTCGCGGCTCTGAATCCGCCCCGAAATCGCCACCTTATCCCCCACGGAAAGGTTTTTCACAAACCGCGCGTTCCTTCCCCAGGCAATGCACGGAATATAATCGGATTTATTGTACGCGCGGTTCACGGCAATCAGCACGTCGGCAATCTCGCGGTTGAACGGCGTGGTGCGGTACACGGGCGGTTTGCAGATATACCCGCTAAGCAGAATCCCGTTCGGGTTTTTATTTTCGTCCGCTTCTTCTATTTCCCGCACGAACACCGTCAGCATCAGCCGCGATCTTCCGTTTTCCAGCTTGTTATAACTGCGGAATTGTCCCGAAGCCGCCACAAACGAACCTTTTTTCAGATCGTGCGCTTCTATCAGCCGCTCGCTCACCGTAACGGGCAGAATATCCGCCTGTCCCGAAAGTCGCATCACTTTCAGAAAGAATTCGTAAAACCCTTCTCCGTACACCTCGTGCGAGAACGTTTTATCGGAAACGATCTCCCCCATCACGTATACCTTGTTGTTTTTCTCCGTCGCGTAATTCATTGAATTTTTACCTCCGTTTTTCTTGGTTTTTATCTGTTTTCGCGCGCCTTATCCGCGTTCGCTTCACCCATACCCCGCGCGTTTCAACTCGCGGGCATCTGCCGCCCGTCGCTCCGCATCGAATAGTTTTCACGGTAGATAAGCTCCCCGATCGGCACGAAACGATAGCCCTTGTTCTTCAGCGCGGATAAAATCACGGGCAGCGCCTCCGCCGTATGCAACCCGTTGTTGTGGCATAAAATAATCGAACCGCTTTTCACCCCGTTCACCACCCGCAGCGCGATTTCCTGCCCGGAAAGATTCTTCCAGTCCAAAGAGTCCACGTCCCACTGAATCGTATACAGTCCCGCTTCCTTCGCCGTCTCCACCAGCAAATCGTCGTAATCCCCGAACGGCGGACGAAACAACTCCGTCTTTTTCCCCGTAATCTTTTCAATCGCCTCGCACGAAGTATTCAGCTCGCTTACAATCTGTTCCTTCGTCAGCTCGCTCATTTTCGGGTGCGTGCGGCTGTGCGTGCCGATTTCGTGCCCCGCCGCCGCGATTTTTTTCACGTATTCCGGGTACTTTTCCACCCAGAACTGCACCATGAAAAACGTGCATTTCACGTCCTGTTCGTCCATGATTTTCAACAGCTCGTCGGTGTGCTCCACGCCCCAGGCGCAATCGAACGAAATCGAAATCGTCTTATCTTCGCGCTCCACCGAATAAATCGGCAACACCCGTTTTTTCGCAAACGCCGCGTATGCCGCCGGCGCGAACGCGTTCGCCGCAACCACCGCCACCAGCAGCGCGCACGCCGCCAGAAACAAAACCGCCGCTTTTTTCCTGCCCACGCAGATTATTTTCATTTTCCACCGCCGCGTATCTCTATTTTAACTTCTTTCCCCGCGCGAAATTTTCGCTTTTTCAAGGGAATTTGCGCAAGTTTTGTCGAAAACCGTTTTTCCCCGCCGTCTCCCGCCGCATACTTTCACGGCGCGGCGGCCTCTTTCGCTTTCCCTCTATTCTATTCCCCGCCGCCCCCGGATATTCCCGCCGCGTTTTTTTCGGACGCCGTTATTTTTCACAATCGTCAGAAACGCCGCGCAAACCGTTGACACGCCCCCGCAAAAGTGATAAAATCAAAGAAAAAGCACGGAGAAAAAACGTATGTGTATTCCCGAAGAAACCGCGATGCGCGCGGAAAACTTAAAAAAGACGTTTCATCTTTCCGCAAAACAGCGCAAAACGCAAAAGACGGCGGAACGCACGAAAACCGCTGTCGACGGACTCTCTTTCACGGTAAAAAAAGGCGAAATTTACGGACTGCTCGGTCCCAACGGCGCGGGCAAAACCACCACGCTCCGCATGCTCGCCACGCTGATAAAGCCGGATAGCGGCGACGCGTTCGTCAACGGGCACAGCGTAACGAAAGAGGCGGATAAGGTGCGCAACGAAATCGGCTTTTTAACCAGCGAACTGAAACCGGACGAATTTTTCACGCCCTCGTACCTCTTCGATTTTTATTCGGAACTGCACGGCATGAGCGAGGCGCGGCGCAGCGAACGCAAAGCGCTTTTGTTCTCCCGCTTCGGCATAGACAACTTCGCCGAAACGAAAATCGCCGATCTTTCCACGGGCATGAAGCAAAAGGTTTCCATCGCGATTTCCCTCGTGCACGATCCCGATTTCATCATTTTCGACGAACCCACCAACGGGCTGGACGTGCTCACGGCGAAAACCGTAACCGATTTTCTTCTGGAACAGAAAGAACGCGGCAAAACGGTACTGCTGTCCACCCATATCTTTTCGCTGGTCGAAAAACTCTGCGACCGCGCCGGCATCGTCATCGACGGAAAAATGGCAAAGGAAGGCAGCGTGAAAGAACTCACGGCGGAAAAATCCCTCGAAGACGCGTTCTTCGATTTATACGCGGCGGTGAAAGGAGCAAACTTATGAAAACAGTTCTCACCATCATGAAAAAAGAATTTGCCCGCATTTTTAAAGACAGGCGGCTGGTGTTGTCGCTGATTCTGCCGGGCGTGCTTTTATACTGCATCTATTCCCTGCTCGGCGGCGTCATCGGCAATATGGTTTCGCCCGACGAAAATCAGACGTACAAAATCGCCGTCGTCGATCTCCCCGCCGCTTTCGAAGCCGATTTCGGCGCCGTCCCCGCCGTAACGCTCGAAAAAATTTCAAAAGACGAGCTCGAAAGCGCGAAACAGCGCGTAACGGACGGCGAAATCGACGCCGTGGCGGACTTCTCCGCACTTAGCGCAACCTCCCCGGAAACCGCGCCGGGCGTAGAGATTTATTACAACTCCACCGAAACCGTTTCTTCGGGCGCGTACCAAATCCTGTATACCGTTCTCTCCGCGCGGCAGACCACGAATTTTTACATCGCCTCCGCCGACATCGCGTCCGATAAAGACGTAACCGCCATGATGCTTTCCATGATCGCGCCCATGCTGCTCGTAACGTTCATTTACGCGGGCTGCATGTCGCTCGTGCCCGAATCCATCGCGGGCGAAAAAGAAAGAGGCTCCTTCGCCACCATGCTGGTAACGCCCGTAAAGCGCAGCCATATCGCGCTCGGCAAAATTCTGTCCCTTTCGGCGGCTTCGCTCGTATCGGCAACGTGCTCTTTCTTCGGCATCGTTCTTTCTCTCCCGAAAATGCTTCAGTCCGACGGCGTCGGCATGAACTTCTCCGCCGCGGCGTACGGCGTTTCCGATTATCTTTTGCTGCTGCTCGTCATCGTGGCAACCACGCTCGTCATCGTGGCGCTGATGTCGCTGCTGTCCACACTCGCAAAAAGCGTAAAAGAAGCCAACAGCTACGCGGGGCCGCTCATGATCGTCATTCTTGCGGCGGCGATAGGCAATATGCTTTTCGGCGGAAAAATCGGCGCGTGGGCATACTTTATCCCCGTGTTCAATTCGGTGAAAGTCATGGGCGATATTTTCTCGTTCACGGCAAAAACATGGCAGGTGCTTGCCGCGGCGCTTACCGATCTTGCGGCGGCAGGCGCGCTTTCGTTCGCGCTCGCGAAAATGTTCGACAGCGAAAAAATCATCTCCGGCTCGTAATGTTTTCTCCCGGCGCATAAACCCTTTCTTTTCTGTCAAACATATAATAAAGCAAGGCGGAAAGAGAAGAGAAAAAATAAAATTTATCGCGCAATTTCCGCGGCAAAGGTTTGACAATTTCCCTTTTCGCTGTTATAATAGAAATGCGGAATCGGAAAGTTCCCTTCCCGCGCAAAATAAATTTTTTTTAAAGGAGGCACCTACCGTGGACGATCGAAGTAGAGGCGACGATAAACCCGGACTAACCGTTTTTGCGGCGCGCCTCCTTTATTCGTTGCTTTAAGCAACAATCTCCGGCGCAAAGCCGTAGCGGGATAACCGTTTATCCGCCTTTCTTTCACGCCTTTGTGCAAGAGAAAAAGAAAGATGGAAGAAAAAAATTTAAACGAACTTCTCGAAAGAGAAGATTTTGAGGGCGCGGCAGACTGCGCTCTCCGGCTCGGCGCGGAGGAATTTGCAAAAGTTCTCGAAGCCCTGCCCGAAAAGTATCTGCAGCCCCTGTGCCGCGCGCTGGATTCCGATTTCCTCGCCGAAACGTTAATCCTTTTAGACGCGCCGCTGCAAAGCAAAATCATTTCCACCCTGCGCGACGACGAGCTGCAGGAAGTTATGGACGGCGTTTCCGTAGACGACACCGTGGAAATGATCGGCGATATGCCCGAAAAAATCGTACGGCGCATCGCGGAAAAGGAAGAAATCGTCCGCTTGTTCGAAGAGCGGCGTTTTTCCGTACTCAAACCGCTTCTCGCCTCGATGAACGCGCCCGACGTGGCGGCGGTTTTCGAAGAGGTGGAAGACGAAGATCTGCCCGTTCTGTTCCGCATCCTGCCCAAAGATCTCGCGGCGGATACGTTTGTGGAACTGGATAAAGACACGCGCGAAAAACTGTTACACAAACTCAGCGATCTCGAAGTCAAAGCCGTCATGGACGAACTGTTCGTCGACGATACGGTAGACGTCATCGAAGAGATGCCCGCCAACGTGGTCAAACGGCTTCTTGCCGCCAGCGACAAAGAAACGCGCGATTACGTCAACGAAATTTTAAAGTACCCGAAAGACAGCGCCGGCAGCATCATGACGGTGGAATACGTCTCCCTTCGCCCCACCATGACGGTGAACGAAGCGTTTACGCGCATCCGCCGCACGGCGATCGATAAAGAAACCATCTACACCTGCTACGTTACCGACGCGGCGAACAAACTGCTCGGCTGCGTTTCGGCAAAAACGCTGATGATTTCCGCGCCGGAAACGAAAATTTCCGAAATCATGGACGAAAACGTGATTTACGCCCACACCGAGGACGACCGCGAAGACGTGGCGAGAAAAATTTCCAATTACGGCTTCCTCGCGCTGCCCGTGGTGGATAACGAACGTCGTCTGGTAGGTATCGTAACCGTCGACGACGCCATGGACGTCATTCAGGAAGAGAACACCGAAGATATCGCGAAGATGGCGGCTATGACGCCCACCGATACGCCCTATTTAAAAACAAGCGTATGGGGCATCTGGAAAAACCGTATTCCGTGGCTGCTCGTTTTAATGGTCAGCGCCACGTTCACGGGACTCATTTTAAACACGTACGAAGCGCGGCTTTCGGCAATTTCCCCCGTCCTGTTCGCGTGCGTTCCCATGATGATGGATACGGGCGGCAATGCGGGCTCGCAGGCTTCCGTTACCGTCATCCGCTCCCTCGCGCTGGACGAACTGAAAACAAGCGACGTTTTAAAGGTCGTCTGGAAAGAATTCCGCGCCTCTATCCTGCTGGGATTAACGCTGGGCGCCGCCTGCTTTGCCAAGCTTATGCTCATCGATAATCTGCTGTTCGGGTTCGAAGGCTATACGCCGCTTCGCTGCAGCGTGGTGGCAAGCGCGCTGGTACTCACGGTCATCGTGGCAAAACTCGTAGGCTGCACGCTTCCTCTGCTTGCCAAAAAGTGCCGTCTCGATCCCGCCGTCGTGGCAAGTCCCTTCATCACCACCATCGTAGACGCGATTTCCCTTATCATCTACTGCAACCTTTCGGTGCTGATTTTAGCATAACAAAAAACCGACGTAACGCCGACGGAACAAAGCCCGTCGGCGTTTTCCGCCGGAAACTTTTTAAACGTTATTAAAAAAGTTGACATACGCGCGAAAAAGTGCTATATAATATATACGACGATTACTTCAAGGAGAAAATCATGGCAAGAAAACAGAAATTCGACGGCGGAACGGCAAACGAAATCGCCCGCGTGGCGGCGAAGGAATTTTTCGAAAAGGGCTTCGACGGCACCAGCATGCGCTCTATCGCAGACGCCGCAGGCTGCGAAGCGGGGCTGATTTATTACTACTACAAGACAAAAGACGACTTGTTTTCCACGGTGCTCGATAACTTTTTCAGCCCGTATCAACAGCACGCCGAAACCATCGTGGACGGAGCTTCGCAGGAAGCATACACGGCGTTATACGCGTTTTTCAGATATATGAAAAGCGTTACAAGAGAATTCCGCGAAAAATATTCCGCCAACATGCACCGCACGGTACGCTGGGCAATCCGCGAACAAACGCTTACGATTATCGAACCGTACATACAGAAAATTTTAGAATGCCTGCTCGAAACGGGCGCGCAGCCGCACCTCGCGCCGATGCCCATGGCGGTGTTTCTGTCGCACGGCGTAGGCAGCGTGATTCTGCACGAGGATGCCGACTGGGTAGACGAAATCACCGACGATTTACGTAAAACGGTCGATTTTTTAATCGGCGTTGCCAACGATTCTCACGAAGATTAACCGCATGCAGCCGATTCCATACAACAAACGCTATATTTTATCCCGCAGGGCGCTCGTTTTCTGGGCGCTTTTCATCGGCGTCGGCGCGGTCGGCGGCGCAATACTGATGTTCGTCGATCCGTACGGAACCGCCACGGGCATGAGCGGTTTTCTGCCCTATTTCCGGGTACTTCCCTTCGCCGATAAGCTGTTCGGGAATCTTATTTTTTCCGGAATCGCGCTGCTTTTCGTCAACGGCGTGCCCAACCTCACGGCGGCGGCGCTTCTCTTCGGGCATAAAAAAGCGGGCGAAATCCTCGGCGGCGTATCCGGCATAACGCTGATGCTGTGGATAACCGTTCAATTCGTCATTTTCCCGTTGAATTTTATGTCTGCGACATACTTTGTTTTCGGTTTCGCGCAGGCGGTAACGGGCGTTCTCACGCTCATCGGCAGGGCGCAAAGCGAATTTTCCGCCGCACTGCAAGCGGAAATCGCCCCGCAACCCGAAACGCCCGTCCGGAACGACCAATCCGTACTTGTCGTTTACTTTTCCCGCCGCGGCTATGTAAAATCTCTCGCACGCAAAATCGCAGCCGCGCATAACGCCGCCCTTTTCGAGCTCACCACGCCCGAACGCACGGCGGGCAACGCGGGCTTCTGGCAAAGCGGCAGATACGGTATGCTGCGCCGCCCGATGCCGATTGAAAAAATGCCCGAACGCCTTGAAAATTACGAAGAAGTGTACGTGTGTTTCCCCGTCTGGGTGTTTTCCGTCTGTGCGCCCGTCCGCGATTTTCTGATGAAAGCCAACGGCAAAATCCGCAACGTCCGCTACGTCGCCGTGCATTTCATGAACGCAAAATTCGAAAATCTTGCCGCCGAGGCAGATAAGCTCGTCGGCGTAAAACACGCTTCGTTTACGTCCGTCCGCTGCCGTTTCGGCAAATTCCGCCCGGATTTCTCCGCGGCGGAAAGAAAGCGGCAACCGTAAAAACGCAGCTTCCCGCAAAAGCCGTTCCCGGCAATCAAAGGAGAATTTCATGATCAAACCCAAAAAAAATGCACTTCTCGTATCCATCGCGCTGTTCGCGCTGTTTTTCGTGTTCACCGTGCTCGTCGCCACGGCAGATAAAGCCGCGGGCAAAGTTCCCGGCACGGAAATCGGCTTTTCCCACCTCAATCTTGCGTTTTTCAACGCCACGCACAAAAACGGCGAAATCTCGCAGGGCTGGTATAAACTTACTCAGTTTCTCGGATACCTTGCCTTATCAGAAGCAGCAGGCTTCGCCGTTTACGGCGTAGCGCAGCTGATCCGGCGCAAAAGCCTGAAAAAAATCGATAAAGACCTGTTCGTCCTCGCGGCGACGTACCTGCTGCTCGCGATTTTCTATGTAGCGTTCGAAAAAATCGTCATCAACTACCGCCCCGTGCTTGAAAACGGCGAAATCGCGGCGTCCTATCCCTCTTCGCACACCATGCTCACGCTCACGATCGCAGGCAGCGGAATTTTTATGCTGCGCGGCAGAATCGCCTGCAAACCCGCGCTGATTTCCGCGGAAACGCTTTCCGGCACGGTGATGCTCGTCATGGTTATCGGCAGAGCGCTTTCCGGCGTGCACTATCTCACCGATATTCTGGGCGGCATATTGCTTTCGGCGGCAATAGTAACGCTGTTCGCCGCGTTTCTGCCCGCGCAAAACTGACCGCATCGAGCACAAAAAGTCAAGATTTTAGCCGCCGCACGCGCTATAATAAGAGCAGAAGGAGACGGAAGGATGAATTACGTATCCGCAATCTCGCGGGCGATCGACTACGTAGAAGAAAACCTCACGGAAAAAACGAGCTTCGAAGAAATCGCAAAGCAGGCGTATTTCTCGTCGTTCGCGTTTCAAAGGTGTTTTTCGCTGCTTTGCGGAGTGTCTCTCGGGGATTATATCCGCTATCGCAGGCTAAGCGTCGCCGCGGAAAAAATCGTGCGCGAAAACATGAAAGTAATCGACGCGGCGTATCTGTACGGCTACGATACGCCCGAAAGCTTCACGCGTGCGTTCACGGCTTTCCACGGCATCACGCCGCGCGAAGCGAAGAAAAGCGGAAAATACAAAACGTTCTCACGCCTCTCTTTAAAACTTATCGTAAGCGGAGGCAATTTAATGGATTACTCAATCAAAAAGCTCGGCGATTTCGAAATTATCGCCAAAAGAAAGCGTTTTAAAAAGCAACAAGAACTCACCACGCGCGAAATTTCGGCGTTTTGGGCGGAATGCGGAAAGGACGGCACGATGCAAAATTTAATCGAACGGCTGCCCGAAAACCCGCAGCTGAAAGGTCTGCTCGGGGTATCGTTCTCGGCGGAAGGCAGCGGGCAAGATTTCCCGTACGGGTTGGCAGTGGAAGATAACGGCGCGCCCGTGCCCAACGGTTTGGAAAAAATCACGATTCCCGCAGCCACCTACGCGGTGTTTCCCGTACGTGGGAAGATGCCCGAAGCGTTCGTGAATACGTACACGCGGATCTGCAAAGAATTTTTCGTGCAAAGCGGGTACGAATACGGCAACGGCGTAGAATTCGAGGTATACCCCTCGGCGGATACGCAAAACCCCGATTATTATTGCGAAATCTGGGTTGCCGTGAAATAACGGTTGTTACAATTTTATATAATTTTAGCCGCTGCGCAAACCCTTGCGCGGCGGCTTATCATTTTTACTTATGCGGTAAATTTTCTTCGCTTCTTAAAAATTGCAAAAGGGCAATTTTTTTGAAATCCGGTAATTGGCGAAAATATTTAAGAAGAATAAATTCTTGCGCCGAAAGTTTGTAAGTAGAAAACCCCGCAAAAAGATCTTTTTCGGTTATCTCTAATGCGCGGCATATCGCGCCCAAAGTTTTTTCCGACGGAAAATTCGAATTATTAAGAATCCGGCTCAGCGTGGTAGCTGTTATCCCCGCTTTTTCGGCAAGTTCCCAATATGGTATTTTTCTTTCTTTGCATATCTCTCTTATTCTTTCCGAAATATTAACCATTTTCATCTCTGTTTTCGCTAAACATTTTTCGATAAAGTAGTTATATACAATATTATACTTTTTTATTTAAAAATTGTCAACAAAATTTAAGCGATATCTGATATAATTCAATTATGGGATTTTCGGAAAAACTGAGAGAAATAAGAAAAGAAAGCGGGATGTCGCAAAAAGAAGCCGCTCAAAAATTAGGTTTATCGCCAAGCGGCTATGCCGCGTGGGAGCTCGGAAACACCGTGCCAGACGTAAACCGAATAAATCAAATCGTGCAAGTTTTCAACGTTTCGGCGGATTACCTGTTAGAGATCAAAGGCGCGGCAAACGAGCCGTTGGTAACGGTATCGGCGGAAGCGACGTTGCCGAAAAACGAGCGGGAATGGCTGAAAGCGTACCGCGCGCTCACGGAAGACGAGAAAAAACAAGTACAAGATTTTACCGAATATATTAAAAGCAAAAGAAATTGAAAAAACGGAAAGCCTAAGGCTTGCCGTTTTCATATATCTAAGACAATTATTAAAGCCGCTGCGCAAACTACCGCGCAACGGCTTTAAAATTTATTCGATTAATAAACTTACTTTTCTTCCACAGTGTGTTCGGGAGAAGCCTTCGTCATTCTTTCAAACGGGTCAATCTCGTGCCTGTCCTCCTGCGCGTCCATAAACGCAATCACTTCCGTATACGTTGCGCCCTTCATCAGCATCGCCACTTCGTCGGTGTAAATGGTTTCCTTTTCCACCAGCACGCGCGACATATTGTCGAGTATCGACCTGTTTTCCGTTAAAAGTTTCACCGCGCGTTCGTGCGCCGAAGCCACCAGTTTTCTCACTTCGTCGTCGATCGCCGCCGCGGTCTCCTGCGAGTACCCGTTGCGCGCTCCGCCGCCGTATTCGTAATCCATACCCATAAACACGGGCTGGTCGGAATCATACGCCACAAGCCCCAGCTTATCGCTCATACCCCACTGCGTAACCATGCGCCGCGCAATGTCCGATACGTGCTGCAAGTCCGCGCTCGCGCCCGTCGTAACGTCTTTAATCACCAGTTCTTCCGCCACGCGCCCGCCAAGCGACATGCAGATGTTATCCACAAGCTTGTTGTACGATACGTCGTTGTCGTCCGTTTCGGGGCGGGTCATCGTGTACCCCGCCGCCTTGCCGCGCGGAATAATCGAAACTTCGTGTACGGGGTCGCAATGCTTGCACAGGCACGCCAAAACCGCATGTCCCGATTCGTGGTACGCCGTGCACCGCTTATCCGATTCCGTTACAACGCGGCTCTTCTTCTGCGGTCCCATCAGCACCTTGTTGATGCCGTCGTACAGTTCGAGGTTCCCTATCAGCTTCTTGCCCTTTCTCGCCGTTAAAATCGCGGCTTCGTTCAGAAGGTTGGCAAGGTCCGCGCCCGAAAATCCCGCCGTGATTCTCGCCACCGTGCGGAAGTTCACGTCCGGCGCGATGGGTTTGTTTCTCGCGTGCACCTTTAAAATCTGCTCGCGCCCTTTCACGTCGGGCAGGTTCACGTTGATCTGTCTGTCGAATCTTCCGGGACGAAGCAACGCAGGGTCAAGAATGTCCGCGCGGTTGGTCGCCGCCATCACGATAATGCCCTCGTTCGTTTCGAAGCCGTCCATCTGCACCAGAATCTGGTTCAGCGTCTGTTCTCTTTCGTCGTGTCCGCCGCCGAGTCCTGCTCCGCGCCGTCTGCCCACCGCGTCGATTTCGTCGATGAAAATAATGCACGGCTGGTTCTTTTTCGCCACGTCGAACAAATCGCGCACACGCGCCGCGCCCACGCCCACATACATTTCCACGAAGTCGGAACCGGAAACCGAGAAGAACGGCACGCCCGCCTCGCCCGCAACGGCTTTCGCAAACAGCGTTTTACCCGTTCCCGGAGGGCCTACCAAAAGCACGCCGCGCGGGATTCTCGCGCCGAGATCGGAAAAGCGCTTGGGCGTTTTCAAAAACTCCACCACTTCCTGCAGTTCTTCTTTTTCTTCTTCCGCGCCGGCTACGTCGGAAAATCGCACTTTCATATTGTTCTGCATATGCGCCTTGGTTTTGCCGACGTTCATCACTTTGCCGCCGCCCGCCGCGCTGCGCATAATCAGGTAAAATATCACCGATACCAGCACGATGCCGCCCAGCGTTACCAGACTGGACCATATACTGCCCGAATTCGGATCCGCGAAATACACTTCGCATTTCGCCGAACCCAGCTCGCGCCACGCCTGAATATCGTCGTTGTTCGGGTCGTACTTGCTCTGCCCCGTCGATTTGATATACACCACGCTGCCGTCCGCACGCACGATTTTCGCCTGCACGTTATAACCGCTCACATGAATTTCGGCTTTCTCCCCGTCTCCGAGCGACATAATCTGCTCGTTGAACACGGTATCGGAAACTTCCGTATACCTCGGCGAAACGATACCGCGGAACAAGAAGAACAGCACGCCGACAAGCAGCAGTCCCAGCACTATCCATGTAATTGTTTTGCTTTTCTTATTCAAAGGTCTTTTCTCCTTTCAAACCCGGATTTGCGTGCTTTGCACGGGTAAAATCGGGCTTCTTTTAACATTTTAACACACGACGGGCGATTTTTCAAGCGTTTGGCGGCGCCGCGGCAACTTTTTAATAAATATTTGGAAATCTCTCACAAATCATACACACGCGCCGCCCGTTTTTTGCATTTTCGCAGAAAAACGCCCTTTCCGCCCGCACTTTTCAGTGTACCAGTACGGCTTTGATACGGCGGATTCCCGCGCCGCTCGATTGTTCTTTCACGATTTTGAATTCGCCCAGCTCGCCCGTGCTTTCCGCATGCGGTCCGCCGCAGATTTCGCGGGAGAAATCGCCGATCGAATACGTTTTCACCACTTCGCCGTACTTGCTTTCAAACAGCCCGGTGAATCCCTCTTCCTTGGCTTCCGCCAGCGAAATTTCCTTCATCACCACGGG
>DLQW01000061.1:19012-19858 GCA_002474405.1 Christensenella sp. UBA7597
TCTTCCGTCATCGCCCGCGGGAAATTGAAGTCGAAACGCAGCCGCTCTTCCGTAATGTTGGAGCCTTTCTGGTTCACGTCCTCGCCCAGCACTTTTTTCAGCGCCGCGTGCAGAAGGTGCGTCGCCGTATGCAGTCTCGTCGTTTCCACCTTGTGGTCGGCAAGCCCGCACGCGAATTTCCCTTCGCTGCCCGCTTTACTCTTTTCCTGATGCTCCTTAAACGCCTCTTCGTACGCCGCAACGTCCACCGTAAGCCCGCGTTCTTTCGCCATTTCCGCCGTAATTTCCACGGGGAAGCCGTAGGTATCGTACAAATGGAACGCCTGCTTGCCGCCGATCACCGTTTCGGGCACGTAGGCGGGGTCTTTCTGCGCCATGAACGCGTTCTTTCTTTCGATGCCGTTCACGCACTTTTCAAACTCTTTCAACCCCTGCTGCAACGTTTTCGAAAACTTCGCTTCTTCCGTATTCAGCTCTTCCGCAATGCGCGCCTTGTTGGCTTCCAGTTCGGGATATACGGCTTTGTATTTCGCCACGTACGTCTCCGCGATTTTCGCAAGCGCGCCTTCGGGCAAATCGATTTTGCGCCCGTACCGCACCGCGCGGCGGATAATGCGGCGCAGAATATATCCTTGGTCGGTATTCGAAGGCGCAATGCCCTTCTCGTCGCCGATCATGAACGTCGCCGTACGCACGTGGTCGAGCAGCACGCGGAACGCCCGCGTAACTTCCTCGCTTTCGCCGTATTTCTTGCCCGTCAGCTCTTCGATTTTCGCTATCGCGTTTTCGAAAAGGTCGGTCTCGTATACGCTCGTCTTGCCGTTCAACACGCACAGCGCGCGTTCC
>DLQW01000061.1:19883-22963 GCA_002474405.1 Christensenella sp. UBA7597
GCGTTCCAGCCCCATGCCCGTATCCACGTTCTTCTGCTTCAGTTCTTCGAACTTCCCGTCCGCCGTCTTGTTGAAACGCATGAATACGTCGTTCCAGATTTCGAGGAACGCCCCGCACGAACAATCGGGGTTGCACGTCGGCGAACATTTCGGCTTGCGGATAACGAACATTTCCGTATCCGTGCCGCAAGGTCCCGTCAAGCCCGCAGGTCCCCACCAGTTATTTTCGCGCGGCATAAAGTAAATGTTTTCTTTTTTGATGCCCGCCTTCTCCCACAGCTCGGCGGCTTCGTCGTCGCGCGGCGCCGTTTCGTCGCCCGCAAATACCGTTACCGCAAGCTTGTCCGCGGGAATATGCAGATAGTCCGCCCCCGTCAGAAATTCGTACGACCAGGGAATCATTTCTTTCTTGAAATAATCTCCGAGCGACCAGTTCCCCAGCATTTCGAAGAACGTGCAGTGTCTCTCGTCGCCCACATCGTCTATATCGCCCGTACGCACGCACTTCTGCACGTCGGTCAGGCGTTTGCCCGCCGGGTGCTTTTCGCCTAACAGATAAGGCACCAGCGGGTGCATGCCCGCCGTGGTAAACAGCACGGTGGGGTCGTTTTCGGGAATCAGCGAGGCGGAAGGAATCACCTTGTGCCCGCGCTTTTCAAAAAAGCTGAGATACATTTCGCGCAAACTTTCGCTTGTATATTCTTTCATATCGGTTTTACCTCTGTTTGAATTGCCTTTTTTGTTTTTCCGGCGCTCAGAGCTTCGAAAGCTCGTAGCCGTCTTTTTTGTCTTTCACCGCGTAGCCTAAACCGGCGAGTTTTTCGCGCAGCTCGTCGCTTTTTTGCCAGTCTTTCGCCGCGCGCGCCGCTTTCCGCTCCTCCGCAATCGCCACAACGTCGTCAGGAATCGCTTCTTCGTGCGCCTTTTCGTACCAAGCAAGGTATTCTGACGGCTGTTTTTCAAACAAACCGAGCAGCGAATAGGTTTTCTTCACCTGATTCGCAAGCGCAATCGCCTTTCCGTCTTTCGCGGCGAGAAACGCGCGGATTTCCTTGAAAACCGCAAACAAATCGCTGAGCGCCAGCGCCGTATTGAAATCGTCGTCCATCGCGGCATCGAAGTTTTTATCCACCTTCGCGGCGTACTTTTCGTCGTCGCCGTCCGCTTTCAGCCCCGCCTTTTCCGCTTCGTCCGCTTCGGCAAGCACCAGATAAAAATCGCGCATGTGCTTTTCCGCTTCGGGGAACAAATCGTCCGTAATGTTGATGTCGCCGCGATAATTCGTCTGCAACAGCGCGAATTTAATCGCTTCGTCCGAATATTTATCCAGCAGGTCGGATAACAGCAGACTGTTTCCAAGCGATTTGCTCATCTTCTGCCCGTTCACTTTAATTAAGCCGTTGTGCGTCCAGTATTTCACAAACCGCTTGCCCGTCAAAGCTTCGCTCTGCGCAATCTCGTTTTCGTGATGCGGGAAGATCAGGTCTCTGCCGCCGCCGTGCAAATCTATCTGGTCGCCGAACGCCGCGCGGTTCATCGCCGAACATTCGATATGCCAGCCGGGGCGCCCTTTGCCCCACGGCGAATCCCAGAAAATTTCTCCCTCTTTCGCCGCCTTCCACAGCGCGAAATCATAGGCGTGTTTTTTCTGTTCGTCGTTCTCCACGCGCACGCCGTCCAACGCGTCTTCGAGGTTCCGCCCGGATAAATGCCCGTACGCGGGATAGGTGTCCACGTCGAAATACACGCTGCCGTCCGCCGTCGCATAGGCATGCCCTTTATCGATCAGCCCCTGAATAAAGGAGATGATGTTGCCGATGTTTTCGGTGGCTTTCAGCCACAAATCGGGGTCGTCCACATGGAAGCGCCGCATCACGCCGTTGATGTTTTCAATCATCTTCGCCGCATAAACGTCGGCGGGAATCCCCGTCTCGCGCGATTTGGCGATAATTTTATCGTCCACGTCGGTGTAATTGCGCGCATAGGTTACGTCGAAGCCCTTTTTTTCGAGGTACTTGCGCATGATGTCGTAAATGAGAGCCTGATAGCCGTGCCCCACGTGCGCCTCGCCGGAAACGGTAATGCCGCACGCATACATTTTCACTTTGCCCGGTTCCATCGGCACGAATTCTTCTTTTTGTCTTGTCAACGAATTATAAATTTTCATAGTATTGCCTTTTTGATTTTCTGCCTTGTTCCAAATCTTCCTCTTTTCGCGTTTTCTTGGGGAAGAAAAGCGCGAAAAATGTTCAGCTTTATTTCAAGCCTTCCCCCCGGGGGGAAGGTGTCGCCGAACGGCGACGAATGAGGGGCGCAACACTTTATGGGCGCACGCAGATAAAACCGCAAGGTGCGCCGTTATGCGCACGCGTCATTCAAACGAAAAGAACAAGCCGTCCACGGCATACTCCTCCAGCGCCGCGTCTATCATCTCCGCATTATGCACGCGGTTCACCAGCAGATACGAAATCACCACGTCTTTCACAATCGCATAATCGAAACTCACGTTGCAAACGCCCATCAGAGCTTCGGTATCCTGCATCGAAAACCCGCATGCCAGCGCCAGCGTGAAAATCAGATTTTTCGTGGGATAATACGCCCCTTTCAGAATGCGTTTTTTCGTCTTTTCGCCTATGTCCGTTACGTCCAGCGCCTGCTCCGGCGTAACCGAATACTTCGCGCAGATTCCCGCAAACACCTTTTTAAACGAATACTTCGAACGGTTACATCGCAATTTTTCGAAAAATCCCAGCGGACGGAACGAAAACGAAAACGTATAATCGCTCATTCTCTCTTTCAGCTGTTTCAAAAGCGCCGCCTTGTTCTCCTGCAAACTCAGCCGCATCGTTTCGGGCGGCAGCGTATAAGAATAATCCGTGCCGTCCTCGCGCCTCTGCGTCGTCTGCATTTTCGGCATCACGTAGCCTTTCAGAACGCACATTCTGTCGTAATTTGCGTATTTCTCGCAAAAATAATCGTCAAGATCGGAAATGAAAGCGTATTTTTCCACGTTTTTCTCTCCCTCGCGCCTCCGTTTTTTCTCCGCAATCCCAAAAGCAGGGCACACCCCGCGCGATCGG
>DLQW01000061.1:23022-33558 GCA_002474405.1 Christensenella sp. UBA7597
CCGCCGCACAAATTCCGCGCGGCTTTACCTTTGAATCATTATAGCATATTTCGCGCAAAAATACAACCGTTTAAAGGCTTGCCGCCCCGCATTTTTTTATTTCCCGCGCGCTTTCCGCCCCGCCGCCGCGCCGTCCGTTTTTTACGCCTGTTTTCCGCCCCGATTGTTGAATTTTGCTGTTTTTTGTGCGTTTCGATAATTTTTTTATGAAATCTATCCTTAAACACTTGCATTTTTGTGAATTTTGTGATAAATTTGAAGAGCGTACAGAATTTATCTCAAGAGGGCTTTATTTATGAAACGCGAAAGAATCGAAGAATTATCCGAACTTATCAACAAACGCGGCAAACTCACACTGGAACAACTGGAAGAATACTTTCCGAAAGTCTCGCAGATGACGCTCCGGCGCGATCTGTTCCAGCTGGAAGAAGAGGGAAAAATCATCCGCATCCGCGGCGGCGCGCTTTCGGTAAAAGACGTGCAGAAAACTTCGGGCGAACCGTACGTGAAAAAAACCGCGCTTCACACCGACGAAAAAATCGCCATCGCGCAGAAAGCGGCTATGCTGGTGGACGAAGGCACTTCCATTTTCATCGACGGCGGCACCACGGCGCTGTATTTCGCCAAAGAACTGCCCGATATGAAGTGTAACGTATTCACCAACGGCATCGCCGTCGCGCAGGAGCTGGCGCAGAAGAAAAACGTTACCGTAAACCTCCTCGGCGGACTTTTAATCAAAGACAATTTATCCACCGCCTCGCCCCTCGCCGCACAGTATTTCGCCGATACGAATTTCGAACTGGCAATCATCTCGGCGTCGGCGTTCACCCCGGAAAGCGGCTTTTCGTGCGGCGCGCAGGTAGAAGCCGATCTTCTCCGTTTCGTGCGCAAAAAGGCGAAATTCGTGTACATGATGCTCGATTCTTCCAAAATCGGCAAAATCATGCCCTACACCTTCGCCCGCCCGGAAGATATCAACGTTTTAATCACCGACGACGCCTTCCCGCAGTCTCTCAAAGAACAATTCAAAGAAAAAGACATCGTCGTCATGTAATTTGCCCGTCAACGACCGCGATAACGCGATACGAATCGCGCCCCGGAAACACTTTCCGGGGCGTTTTTATTGTATGCTTTTAATTTTTGCGGCAAAAATCACACTTTGCCGATGCCCTGATGGCGGCGCGTATAAAGGTTGATTCTCTCCTTTAAAATTTCAATCGCCTGTTCGGGCGTGGTTACGCCGTACACTTTATCGTCCGGAATATTTTCGTAACGCACCACGTCGTCCAAACGCGTTCCCGCCAGTTTCTCGCTCCAGCCGCCCGAATTTTCAAACGCAATCACCAGTCGGTTGAACGACCACGCAAACGAATATTCGCACAGCGTGCCCGCGCCGCCGCCGATGCCTATCACCGCGTCCGCGTTGGCAACCAGCGCGTTTCTCATCACGTCCAGCCCCGTCGGCACGGAAATATCGGCGTACTCGTTGGCAATCTCTGTATCGAACGAGGGCACCAGCGCAATCGTATCGCCCTCTTTGTATTTCTCGCTGGCGTGCGCGCCCTTCATCACCGCGCGCATAATGCCGCTCAGCCCTCCGGACTGCACTCTGTACCCGTTATCCACAAGCGCCTTTCCCATTTCAAAGGCAAGATTATATCTCAGCGAGCCTTCTTCCACGGCTCTGTTTCCTATCACGGAAACCACTTTTCTTCTTTCACTCATAGAAATATCTCCTTGATTAACATTTTGCGCGCCCTGCTTCAAAGCCTTTCCCTTTGTCTGAAATTTTATTGACTTTCCATGATATAGCCTTCCCCTTGGGGGGAAGGTGCCGAGCGCAGCGAAGCAGATGAGGGGCGCAGCCCATTTTTGTTTTTCTGAATATTCCGGAAGGAATTTCTGAAAATCAAGGGGCGCAACGTCTATCGATTTCTGAATATTTTAGCGTCCGGATTTACTTCGACAAAGAAATGCGATGCTTATCATTCGCGCCCCTTCGCGGCACATCCGCGAATTACAGCCCTTTCGCCAGCGCAAACGCCCCCCAGATTCCCGCGTCGTTTCCAAGCGCCGCTTTTTCGATCTTCAAGGGCACAAACTCCACGGAAGTATACAGTTTCTTTTCCACGGCGGTACGCAGCGGAGCAAACAGGTACTCGCCCTCGTTGGAAACGCCGCCGCCGAGAAGAATCGCTTCGGGGCGCAGCACGTTCGCCAGATTCGCAAGTCCTACGGCAAGGTGTTCCACGTATTCGTCCACCACTTCTTTGCCGCGCAAATCGCCCGCGCGCGCCGCCAAAAACGCCGTCTTTCCGTCCACGTTTTCCAGCTTTCCGCCCGCGATTTCCCACATCTTCGTGGAACAATCCAGCTCCATCTTCCACTTCGTCAGCCGGATCAGCGCCGTCGCCGAAGCATACGCTTCGAGGCACCCGTGTCTGCCGCAGGTGCACAGCGCGCCGCCCTCGCAAATCACCATATGCCCGATTTCCGCGCCCGCGCTCATGTACCCTTCCATCAGCTTTCCGTCGATGATGATGCCGCCGCCTACGCCCGTTCCGAGCGTAACCATCAGGCAGCTTCCGTATTCCTTTCCGGCTCCGAATTTGGCTTCGCCCAGCGCCGCCACGTTCGCGTCGTTCGACATTTTAATCGTCGCAACGCCCGTTTTTTCTTTCATTTTTTCGCCGAGCGGAACTTTCACCCAGCCGAAATTCGCCCAGCGCACCACAACGCCGGTCGCCACGTCGATATACCCCGGCACCGCCATGCCAATCGCTTCCACGTTCTTCATCGAAGTTTTCGCTTCCGCGGCAAGCTCCTTGCAAAGCCCCGCCATCTTATCCACGGTCCCTTCGAACCCGTCTTCGGGCTGCGTTACCACCGATTTTTTCACAATCAGAGCTCCGTCCTCCCCGAAAATCGCGCCTTTCGCGCTCATGCCGCCTAAATCTATACCGATGTAGTATTTCATTATGTTCTCCTTCCTCTCTTTTTATCCGCGGTTTTCCCCGCGTTATTTTTTTATTTTTTCCGCCGCGTTCCGCCCCGACGTGCAAAAACACGGCTTTTATTTTCTCCGCGTTTTCAGCGGATAAAATTCGTCTTGATTTTTTCCTCGCCTTTCGGCGTTAAGCCCTGCGCTTTTCCCAGCGCGACGCACTTTAAAAGCCACGCGAGGTTGTAGCCCAGCACCCGCATCGTCTGCAAGCCTTCTTCGTCCTTTTCCACGTCCTCCGCCGTCTGTCCGTGCACCTCGTTCCAGTAATTCGAAGAAGCCACCGGCATACAGTTAATCGTGAAATACTTGTTCAGAATATCGAACGTCGCGCTTGCGCCCGCCCGCCGGCAGCTCACCACCGCCGCGCCCGGCTTGTATTTCATCGCCGCGCCGCCCGAATAAAACGCCCTGTCGAGAAACGAAGTCATCGCGCCGCCCGCCGAAGCGTAATGCACGGGCGAACCGAACACAAACCCGTCGGCGGATTCCGCTTTTTGAATAAAGTCGTTCACGCCGTCGCCGTCAATCACGCATTTTTTCAGTTTCCGGCACGCGCCGCAGCCCGTGCACCCCGAAACCGGCTGCCTGCCTATCCAAAGCATTTCCGTCTGCACGCCCTCGCTTTCCAGCGCCGCGGCAACCTCTCTCAGCGCGCGGTCGGTACACCCGTGTTCGTGCGGACTCCCGTTCACCAGAATCACTTTCATTTCCGTTTCTTCTCCTCGGCTTTTCTGTATTATATCATACTTTTAAGAAATTTTCAAGACGGACAGGCAAAAATTTTTCCGAATTTTGTAAAATTTCCCGTATCCGCACCTTACAAGTCCGCTTTGAACCCGCATTTTTTATATAAACCGTTTGAGGAAAGATAAATCAAGCTGCCAATTTTCCGTAACGTTCAGCCTTTCGTGCCGCGCGGCGGCGCGCGCAAGCGCCTCGTGAAAATCGCTTTCCGTGCATCCGTTCACGCGCATGAAATGTTCTTCCGCCCGCCGTGCGCCCTCCGCGCCCTCGCAAAGCGCCGTCCGCTGATAATGAATCACCGCATGGCAATCGTGGCAAAGCGCAAGCACGTCCTCCAGTTTCTGTATTTTTTTCTCCGGGTCGAAGCTCCATTTTTCGTGCGCTTCGAGGCGACAATTTCCCCTGCCGCAGATACGGCACTTATAGCCTGCCCGTTTATACGCGTCCCGCCGCACCACGTCCCACGCCGCGGGCGATAAAAGGTGGCGCAGATTAAATTTCCAGCTCTCTTCGGGGATAAAATCGAAATCAAGCTTATACCGTTTTTCTTCCATACGCTCACGCCCCGCGGAAATCGTCCAGATAATCGAGGCAGCGGCGGAACGCCGTGGGGAAAGCCGCCTTTTCGCGCAGTTCCGCTTCGGATGCCGCGGAAAACGGCGCTTCGTCCGCCGTTACCGTAAACGCCGTAACGTTCCACTTCACGTGCGTGAAAATATGCGCGTAACGGTGCTTTTTCAATATCTTCGCGCCCGATACGCCCCACTCTTCCAGTATACGCGCCGCCCGCGCGTTTTCGTCCGCGCCGTCCGCGCCGTCCGCCGTTTCCGAAGGAAATTCGTTCATACCCCGTAAAACGCCCTTATTCCGCTTTCTGTACGCGATTCCGCGCGGCGTCATGATAACGAACGCGTAAACGGTTTCCTCTTTCTTGGGCTTCTTTTCGGGCATTACGGGGAAGTTCCCTTCCTCGCCGTTTTTATGCGCGAGGCACATCGCCGCAAGCGGACATTCCCCGCACGCAGGCGACCGCGGCACGCACACCAGCGCGCCCAGCTCCATCAGCGCCTGCGTAAAATCGGAACACCCCTTTGCCGTTTCGGGGTACGCGGGCACCAGCAGCGCTTTCAGCCTCGCTTTGAAGTTCTCGTCCGAAATTTCGGTTGCGTCGGCGGAAAGGCGGCTGCACACCCGCAGCACGTTGCCGTCCACGGCGGGCGAAGGCAGCCCGAACGCAATCGAACGGATCGCTCCCACGGTATAATCGCCGATTCCGGGCAGCGCCCGCAACGCTTTTTCGTCCGACGGAAACGCGCCGCCGTATTCTTCGCACACGATTTTCGCCGTTTTGTGCAGGTTGCGCGCGCGGGAATAATACCCTAAGCCTTCCCACAGTTTCATCAGCGTTTCCTCGTCGCACGCCGCCAGATCTTCCACGGCGGGCAGCGCGTTTAGAAAACGCAGATAATAATCTTTCGCGGCTTCCACGCGTGTCTGCTGCAACATAATTTCCGATACCCACACGCGGTAGGGCGTGGGATTCACCCGCCACGGCAAATCGCGCTTCACGCGGTTAAACCACGCCGTCAGCGGCGCCGTAATCGCGCAAAAATCGAAATCTTCCGCCCGCCGTCCGCTTTGTCCGTTTTGTTTCTGCATCTTCGCTCCTTAAAATTTATCCCTCCCCGGCTTATCGGGGAGGGAATGTTCCGCCGTGAAAACGGTATTTTTACAGCAATCTGAAATCGAACGCGAACTCGCCCTCTTTGTCGATGCGATATTCCTCCGCCGGCGCGGGACCGCAGGAATTCGAACCCAGCCCCTCGCTCGTGCCGAGGAACACGTACGTGTTCTTCGAATCTTTCAGTTCGTAATCGTGCTCCGCGCGCATCAGATCGTCCGGGGAATAGATAATCGCCGAAAAGTCGAACGGGCGCTCCCCGTAAATCTGCATTTCGGCAAGCGCAACGCGCTCCGTCTCCGCATGGTTGCCGCTCTCCTGCGGCTTGATATATCTGTGATACCCGCTTCTCGCGCGGTACTCGTATTCGTCTTTCGCCGCCGCGGCAAGCGTATCGCGGTACGTCTCCTGCGGACCATACCCGAAGTAATCGATTTTCTTTTCCGATTTTCTCACCGCAAAGCGCAGTCCCGTTACGGGCAGCCCGCTCTTTACGTTTGCGGCGGCTTTATATTGCAGCCGCACCGTGAATCCCTCGTCCGTTACGGCGTAAGTCAGGGTGTAATCCAGCACGCTTCTTCTGTATTCGGGCATCATTTTTCCCTGCAACGTCAGGGCGCCGTCGCCGAATTTCCCGTCATACCGCACTCTCGGCAGCGCGTCGTACACGCCGCGTTTCTCCCGTTCGACGCGTTCGTTTCTCTCGTTGTCGGTAGGGGCGCGGTACACCGAAACTTTCATCGGCGCGGTAAGGTATTCCTTTTCGCCGCGCTTCACGGAAAGCAGGTTGCCCGTGCTCCGTTCTATCGTCAGCGCGATATCGCCGCCTTTTAAAACGTATTCGTCGTCGGTGGCGACGCACTCCTTCGAAGCGGGCGCGGAAATTTTCTTTTCCGCTCCTTCCCGCAGCGTGAAAAATTCCGAGGAGGTCAGCCCGTCGCCATCGGTAAACGTTACTTTCAGCCCCGCGAATTTATCCGCGTACTCTTCCGTTTGCGCGGGCATTTCGAACACAAACCGCTTTTTGCCTCCGACGGGAATTTCCGCCGCGCGGCTCATGAAGTCCAGACGTTTCCCGTCCGCCTTGATTTCCGCTTTTAAAACGCCTTTCAGCGGCTTGAAGAAATAGCGGTTTTTCACCGTGATTCTGCCGTTTTTGTAGGAAATTTCCGCGGGCTGGTACGCGTGTTTCATGCACAACGTGCCCGCCTTTTCCTTGCGTTCTGGCGATACGATTCCGTCTATGCAGAAATTGCCGTCGTGGTATTTTTCGCCGAAATCGCCGCCGTAATAGTATTTGCCGTCGATATAAATGCCGTGGTCCGCCCACTCCCATACGAAGCCGCCCATAAAGCGGTCGGAAGAGCGGAACACTTTCCAGTAATCTTCCAGATCTCCGGGTCCGTTGCCCATCGCGTGGCAGTATTCGCAATACACCATCGGGCGCGTTTCGCGCTTGTCTTTCAGGTAATCGTTTTTCATCCAGGAAATCGGCGAATACATTCTCGATACCACGTCTATCGCGTCGTCGTAATATTCGTCCGTTCCCGCAAGATACACGTGCTGTTCGTAGTGCACGAAACGGGTATCGTCAATCGCTTTCACGGTTCTCGCCGCTTTCACGAAATTCTTGCCGAAATGCGATTCGTTCCCCAGCGACCACATAATCACGGACGGGCGGTTTTTATCCCGCTTTACCATCGTAACCGAGCGGGAAACAATCGCGTTTTCGTACAGATCGTAATCCGCGATTCCCTTATAATCGTCCCAGGATTTCCAGTCGCCGTCCGTAATCACGGCGCCGTGGGTTTCCACGTCCGCCTCGTCGAACACGTAAATGCCGTATCTGTCGCACAGACGGTAAAATTCGGGCATGTTGGGGTAGTGCGAAGTGCGGACGGCGTTCACGTGATACTTCTTCATGATGATAATATCGTTTTCCGCGTCCGCAAGCGAAATCGCCGCGCCCTTTTCGGGGTGGAACTCGTGGCGGTTCACGCCGCAAAGTTTAATCGGCTTGTCGTTCAGATAAAATACTTTGTTTTCGATTTTCAGCGTGCGGAAGCCGACTTCTTCGTAAATTTTTTCCTCGCCGCTCTCAATCAGCACGGGGTACAAATCGGGAATTTCCGCGCTCCAGAGTCTCGGATTTGCGATAAAAAATTCTTCCGTCGTTCCGGGCTTCACCGGTTTCTTTTCGTTTTCGAACGTTACGAAGCACTCGCCGCCCGCAAGGTTTTCAAAGGAAAGCACCCAGCCGTTTCCGCTCTTTTTCGTTTTCAGGAAGTAATCTTCCACAGCGTTTTCGTCGCGGTAAAGCACGTACACGCTGCCGAAAATGCCCGTAAAACGCCACTTATCCTGATCTTCGAGGTAGGAAGAAGCGTTCCATTTCAGAACGATCACGTCCAGCGTGTTTTCGCCTTTTTCCGCCGCAGACAAATCGAACTCGGTAAGGCGGTGGGTAATCTGCGAATATCCCAGCAGCCTGCCGTTCAGAAACACATAAAATGCCGAATCCACCCCTTCGAACACGAGGCGCGGTTTTTTGCCGTTGTTTTCGATGTTCACCGTGCGGCGGTAGTGGAACGCGGGAATATCTTTATCGATATACGGCGGATCGAACGGGAACGGATAACGCACGTTGGTGTACTGCGGCGCGTCGTAGCCCTTCATCTGCACGCAGGAAGGCACTTCGATGCAATCGGGCAACTCTTCTTCAAGGTTGCACTCTTCGATTCTTGCGTGCGCTTTCAGTTTCCACTCGCCGTTTAAAGACTGAAATCGGGAAGACTTTTCCCTGTCTTTATCGTAGCCGTCCTTTTTATCGAACGGCGTATAATACGCGCGGATCGGCAGCATGCCGAAATCTTCCGTTTTTTCCCATTCGCGATTGTTTACGAACATTTTTTTAGCTCCAGAATGTAGTTTTTCCGGCGATTTTTTGCCGATTTTTTGCCGTTTTTATACTGTTTTTATGCTGTTTTTGCTTTATTTTACGTGATTTTTTACGCGTTTTTGCGCAATTTTCCCGTCTTTTTTTGCAATTTTTTGCCGGTTACGAACACTTTTCCGCCGCAATATCGCCGTTTTCCGTAAGTTTTTTCACGTTTTCTTTATCGATTTTATACGGGCGGTCGAACGTGTTGTTTTTGAAAACCACGCTCTTCACGCCGGCAAGATAAATGCGGTGTTCCTCTTCCTCCGGGTTGAAAAAGTGGTTGTCTCTGAGTACCAGCTTGCCCACCGTTTTTTTGCCGCAGCACGCCGCGTTTGCTTCGGAGCAGTTCTCGCAGCCCGCTTCGGAAGTGGGGAAGTACGCCACCGAATATTTTTCTTCGTACAGATTGCCGCAGCCGTCCGCCACGTTGTTTTTAAATACGATTTTTTTCACGTATGCGGCGCCCGTTTCCTTGCAATCGCGCGCGCAGAGCGCCGCGCCGCCCGTGCGGGCAAACGTGTTGCCCTCCACCACGGCTTTGCCGCCCGCCGCGTAATACACTCCTCTGCCCGCGTTATCCGATACGTAGCAGTTTCTGACTTCCAGATTGCACTTTTCTTCGCCGCGGACGCCCGCAAAATCGCCGCTTGCGCCGCCGGCGCGCACCGTGCAGCCGTCCAGCAGCGCCTTGCCTTTACAGTTTTCGAAGCGGAAATACCCTTCGCATTTTTTGCCGTCGCCGTCTTTCAGAAGGCACTCCGCGCGAAGAAACTTCGCGTTCTTCACGCCGCGCGCCACCACGCCGGAACCCTGAAACCGACGAAACCGCACGCCTCGGAGCACGACGTTTTCGCTGTTTTCGATAAGCGTCGCGGGCGCGGGAGTTTCGCAGGGTTCTTCCGTAATGAAATCCGCCGTGAGATTTTTAACGGCGATGTTTTTGCAGCCGATAAACGTAAACGCCGAAAAGGCGCCGTGGATTTTAAGTGCCGAGCCGCCGCCGTCGATTACGATGTTCTTTTTATCTTTGAGGAAAATCGCCGCGGTGTTTTTATCCGCGGGAACGTCGGCGGAATACACGTGGTATTCTCTGCCGTGCTCCAGCACGATTTTTCCTCCGTCTTTGATTTCCGAAAATAATTCGCTTAATTCGTTCATTTTTCTCCCCGCATGAGAAACGTATAATACGCCGGGAGGCGCATATCCTGCCGCTCGGCAATCATATTATACCGCATTGAAAACGGGTTTGTCAATCTTTTGTTTCGTCTTTTCCGGGCTTTTCGCTTTCTTCGCCCGCCTTTTTTGCACATTTTTTGTCAGCTACGGCGAAAAAAGGATTGTTTTTTGCCAGCTGACGGTTGCAGAAAAGGATTAACGGCGTGCCCACGGCGTACACCCAGATGGCTTCGCCCAAGCCCACTTCCCACGCCATGGCGAAGTATGCCGCCACCGTGATTTCGCCCGTGCCCGTGCTGCCGAAAAACACGATAAGGGGCACGATAGCCGCGTTGAAGAGCACGGGGAACAATCCGCCGAGCACGATTTTAAGCGGCAGCGTTTTTTTCGAATTTGCGATTGCTTTGCCGATGAGCCGCGTGCAGATTGCCGCAAGCAACGTTGCGCCTACGCCCAGCGTAACGTCGAATACGGCGAACGGCGAGAACAGGTTGGAGATAAAGCACCCCACCGTAAGCGCAAGCACCGCCTCAGGATAGATGAGCGGCAACATGCACAATCCCTCGGACGGGCGCACCTGCAACCCGCCGAGAAAAGAAAGAGAGCCGAACGAAACGGTAAGCGCCACGTACAATGCGGCGATCACCCCCGAACGGCAAAGAGCTTTTGCGGAAAAGAGTTTGTTTTCCATTTAGTTTTACCTCGGTTGTTTTTATTTTCGGAACGCCGCTTTCGCGCCGTTCCTGTAAGAAAGTGTTCTCCGAAAACCTTTCTTATTTATGTAGTTATCCGAGAGAATTTCAAAAAATTCTCTCTGCCGCGAAGCGGCTGACAATTTTTGCTGCCTGTTTGCTTAAAAATTTTTTATCGTAAATGCAACTGCCCCTCATCAGTCAACTTTGTTGACAGCTTCCCCCCAAGGGGAAGCCGCGTAGCGGCTGACCATTTTTGCCGAAGAAAATTTTGCAAGCAAAATTTTATGCAGGCAAG
>DLQW01000014.1:0-15918 GCA_002474405.1 Christensenella sp. UBA7597
TTTTAAGCCGATGATGTGGAGCGATATGTTCTTCCGCATCGTGAGCAAAGGTCCGTACTATCACAAGCAAAAAATTCCCGTTCGGGTAACGGAAAAAGTGCCCGAAAATATTCAGCTCGTGTACTGGGATTATTACAACGAGGACGCGGATCTTGTAGATTGTATGATGCGGCATCATCTCGATTTCAACCGCGAAGTGTGGCTTGCGGGCGGCGCGTGGACGTGGAAAGGGCTTGAATCGGACAACCGCAAATCGATACGTCAGACGAAAATATTTCTCGAAGCGGCGCAAAAGTACGGCGTAAAAAATATACTTATCACAATGTGGGGCAATGGCGGCGGCGAGTGTTCGCCGTACGCGCTTTTGCCCTCGCTTGTGTACGCCGCGGAATGTGCGAAAGGAAATTTCAGCGAGGAGAACGCGAAAAAGAAGTTTGCGGCGTTATTCGGCGAAGAGTAGAACGATTTTATGCTGTGCGATTTCGTGGACGAAAATTTGAACAAACGGCAGAAAGAAGACTTTTTCCTCGGCGTGAAAGAACTGTTCTATTCCGATTATTTTCTCGGCACGTTCGATTGCGCGGTGCTCGGCACGGGCGAGGAGCGCAAGGCGTACGAAAAGTTTGCGGAAGGCTTGGAAAAAGCGGCGAAGCGCAGCAGAAATTACGGGTATATGTTTGAAAGCTACGCGGCGTTAGCGCGGGTGCTTTCTTTGAAATACGATTTAGGCTATCTCACGCGCGCAGCGTATGAGAAAGGCGATAAAAACGCGCTTGCCGCGCTGTTGCCCGATTACGAAATCACGCTTGAAAACCTTGAAAAATTCGCTTCCGCATTCGAAAAAAGGTGGATGAAAGAGAATAAACCGCACGGTTTCGACGTGCAGGAAATTCATCTCGGCGGCTTAATTCAGCGCACAAAGAGCTGCACGCGCAGGCTGCGCGCATACGTAAACGGCGAAATCGAAAAAATCGAGGAGTTGGAAGAGCCCGCCGTTGACTTTTTCACGGGCGGCGAGCCGCAGAAAAACGGCGTGAGCGGCGTTTATTATAACCATTACGACTCGATTGTAACGGCGAATATTTTGTAAAAGGCGCGCGTTTCAAAAGTGGAAAATCAGCCCGAAAGGCGGCGGAAAAGTCGTTTTTCGGGCAATGATTTCGTGATTTTTTAAAAAATTGAAAAATACGCGTTAAGAAAGCTTGCAAAAACTTATGGAATAGTATACAATAATAAAGCTGTGAAGTGTGGATTGCGGGCGGCGCATGGAAGCGGAAAGGCTTCGAATCGGACAACCGTAAATCGATGCGGCGAATTGTCTTTCAAATTCGAAAGGAAAATAAAAATGAAAAAATATCTGAAAGTCGCGACATATAATATCTGCCACTGCCTGAACTTTACGAATTACGAACCGCCCGCTTCCGCGTGGGAAGTGCTGAAAATCGAACCGGAAAAGACGGCGGAAACCATCCGCTTGCTCGATTGCGCAATCGTGGGGCTGAACGAAGTATTCGAATCGGGCGGGAACGGTCTGGACGAGCAGGCGAAAGTGTTGGCGCGAGGTGCCGGCTTTCGGTATCACGAATTCGGCGAAGCGTATTGTTTCGACGGCGTGCGGCAGTACGGCAACGCAATGCTTTTAAAATATCCCGTGTTAAAAAAAAGACGTGATAGAAGTGCCGGCTCCGCCGATGGAACTGCGCACCGAGGGCGGCTATTACGAGGACAGAGCGATTCTGCGCGTGCTGACGGAAATCGACGGCGTGGAAGTTACCGTATTATCTACGCATTACGGGCTGAATCCGTCGGAACAGAAAAACATGACGGCGGCGCTTATAAAGATTTTGGATGAAACAAAAACTCCCGTGATTTTAATGGGCGATTTCAACGTAGAACCGCATGCGGAAGTATTGCAGCCGATTTACGGGCGCCTGCAAAGCGCGGCGGACGAAACAAATAATAAAGAATTTACGTTTTCGTCGTTCAATCCCGATCGCGTAATCGATTATATTTTCGTTTCGAAAGAATTCACGGTGGAAAAGACGGAGGTCGTCTGCGTGCGCACGTCCGATCATCGTCCGTTTACGGCGCTGCTTTCGTTGGAAACGAAATAAAACGGTGCGCTTGATAAAAAAATTGAAAATACGCGTTAAAAAAGCTTGCAAAATCTCGTGGAATGGTATATAATAATAAAGCTGTTGCAGAGATGGCGGAGCGGTCGAACGCGCATGATTCGAAATCATGTTATGGGGTTACTCATACAAGGGTTCAAATCCCTTTCTCTGCGCCATTCCTACGGCTTTATGCAAAAAACATTGCATAAAGCCGTTTTTTTTGCGCATTTTTGAGTAGAAATGCGCTTTAAAAATACGTTTTTAGTGAGGATTGGCGTAAGATTTGGTTAACAAAAATCTTACTCAAGCCTTATTTACGCGCGTGTTTCGAGTGTTGGAAACTCTACCAAATCCATCAGCTTGCGCATAAAATCGTCTGAATAGTGTATATATGTTTTCCCTACGAGTCGTTCCGGGTCATCCCCAAGCCATAATTCCACCAAATCAGACGTTTTGAATATTTGAGTTTCGCCCGAAAATTTAGATTTTTCAAAGGATTGCGCGCAAATACTTGCAAATGTATGTCGCAGGCAATAAGCGGTTTTGTTGCAATCTCCCAGTAATTTTTTGAATAGCCGATCTCTTGTTATGCGAGTACAATTAAATATAAGCGGTTTATCCCATTGTATCAATCTCTGTGCCTCTTTCGGTACGGGGATTTTTTTGTACTCGATTTTTCCTTGCTTTCGTTTGCGATTGCGAGCAATAAGGAAATCGCCTTCCCGGTGCGTTTCTTCGTCTATTTCGCAAGGGCGAAGTCCAAAGAAATAGAGCAAATATGCACCCTGTTTGATTGGCTCAAATTCCGGTAATTCTACTTGTTTTAAGAAGGCATAAATTTCTTCTGTGGCTAAGGCTGCGCGCGATTGACGTTCAGCCCTTTTGAATGGGATAAGAGTAACGGGGTTATGTGCAATAATACCACTTGCAATTGCATACTTAAAAATACCATTAAAAAGAGTTCGCAAATCTTCGTATTTGCGGGGCTTTACAGATTTTAGAATTTTATCTAAATCACCTGTACGAACCAATGATATTTGTTTATTGCGGAGTGTTTCAGGCAATTCGCAAAAATTCGAGGAATGTTTTTTTAACTCTCCTTCGGTGATAGTGCCTTTCTTGTACTGATACCATTCTTCAAAAACTTCTTTAAGAGAGTTTACTCTCGTTTTACATTGCTGCACATGGTATTTCTCAATCTCGCTCGGTACGGTTTTAGCCAAGAACTTTCTTTTTGCTTCCGCTAAGTTAGTAGAAGAAGCTAAAATGCAGTAGCCGTTGCGGCGGTAACGTATTTCATAACAGAACCCGTTTTTGCCGCTTGGGCGTTTGAGTACGTGGGCGACAAGCCCGTTTAATATGAATTGCTTTTTGAATGTTTTCGACATATTATCAATTTCCTTTTTCGTGAATTTGATAGTAGCCGAAATTGCTTCCTGTTCATCCGAACGATAGCCGAAGCCATCGTTCTTTTCAATTTCCATCGCCTTTTCTACAATCTCGTTCATCTCTTTCGCAAGGTGAACGATCTCTCCGCGCTGCCTTGCCAAAAGCAACCTCGTAGAAAAAGCGATTAAATCTTCGGATAATAGCGTGCCTTTCATTTTTCCTATCCCCTTTTTTATATCGTCAAAAACAAACGTTTGTTTGCCTTGATTATATTATAGCAGAGAAAAGTTGACATACGCCTGCGCTTTTTAAAAAATAATTGTAAAAATAATCAAATTATTTTTCGCACATTATCCGAATCATTTGCAAGACTGTTTTCACGGCTTCATCGCCTTTTTTCTGCCGAAGCTGTTCGATGGTTTCGAGTATTTCCCATTCTTCGGGCGAAAGGGTGGTTTTGTGATTCCCCACGCCGAGTGCCTTATCCTCTTCCGTCCATTGCGGCTTTCCGAGCAGATAATCAACGGACACGCCGAAATAATCGGCGAGCTTTATCAGGGTTTCATATCCTGCTTGCCGTTTGTCGTTTTCATAAGTGCAGTAGGCTTGTCGGGATACCCCGAGAATTTTCGCTACGTCTTCTTGGCGTAAGCCTTGCGCTTCTCGTAATTTTACTAAATTAGTCATTTGTTTTTACCTCCGAACAATATTATAAAAAATTTTTTCAAAAAATGCAACAAAAAGGCGCAAAAATACTTGACAAGATACAAACAGTAGCATATAATATAATCAAGATACGAAATGTATCACAAATAAATGTGTGCTACAAATAGTGTAGCAGTTTGTGCTATGATATAAGCACAAACTGCTTGACGAGTCAAGCAACGAATAACCTTAAAAGGAGGAAATACAACAATGCAGGAATACAAAGCGTATTTCGTAACGCATTACTTAAAACCGCTGTTACAAGCAGCGGAAGTGAATGTGAAAGACGCGAGCTACCGCGAAGAAGATGACCGCGAATTAGTGCGGGCTTACGTACATAGACGGAAGCACAGAAGATATAAACGTATCGTGGGATAGCTTGATAGCGATTACGCGCGACGTAATTAAAAATTTATAAACGGGAGATGAAAAAATGAATTTTAGAGAACTGTTAAAAAGCAAGCGATGGAATTATTCCACGGTGGCGCGCGCCATTGGTGAAGACCCCCGAACGGTGGGACAGTGGGGGCGGCGCAAATGTACGCCGTCGCCCGAAAAAATCAAAAAGATCGCGCAAACGCTTGAATGTACGACGGACGAAGTAATCGACGCGTTGCTCGTAAACAATAAAAATTGAAAGCAGACTCCGTTGTCGCGAAACAACGAAAGCCGACCGCGGGCGGCAAAAGTCCCGCGGAAAGGGTAGAAGTAATGTACAACGTAGAAGATCCGACGCTCGGGCTTTGTCAGGAAGATTACGAACACTTATTCTATGATGTGCCCGAAGAGGACAAGGAATATGAAGCCGAAGACGAGGAGGACGGGGAATGATTATTTTTGCGAACATAGAAAGGGCGATGGAAGCCTTGAAAGCGATAGCGCGCGAACATAAAACGGTTGCGAGCTTTATCCGGAAAACGCAGAGAATGGACAAGCAGGACAAACTTATGTACTTAGAAGGATTGCTTCACGAAGCGAAAGAGCTTGTGTGAAGTGCGGCGGCGAGAAGCCGCCGGATATGTGCCCAAAGGAAACACGCGGCGGTTCGATTCCGTCGGGGCGCGAAAAATACACTTTAAGGAGGCAACATTATGCCATTTTACAAACCCTCGGAACTTACGTTCCAAAATCAGCGATTCTCGGCGATTTTATATGGAGCGCCGGGCACCGGGAAAACCACGCTTGCATGTTCAGCGCCGAAGCCGCTTTTAATCGACCTTGACCGCGGCATACAGCGTATTAAAGCGCAGCATCGTCCGACATGCTTAATCGAAAAGACGTACGAAGAGCTTCTGAAAGACCTTGAAAGCGAGGAAATGAAAGAGTTTGAAACGGTCATCATCGATACGGGCGGCGCGCTCATAACGCTTTTGCAAGACTATGTGATGCGGAAAGATCCGATAAACAGAACGAAGTCGGGAACAATTTCGCAGAAAGGTTACGGGGCTGTAAAGCTTGAATTTCAGAGCCTTACGAACCGTCTGAAAACAGTTCTGAACAAGAATATCATTTACGTGTTTCACACGGTGGAAGAAAAGAACAAAGAAGGCGTAGCGGTGCAAAGATTGCTTTGCGAAGGCTCGTCGAAAAATATCGTGTGGCAACCCTGCGATTTCGGCGGTTATGTGTTTATGAACGGTGATCAGCGCATGATCGGGTTCACGCCGACGGACGAATATTTCGCGAAAGGTTGTTACGGAATCAACGGAGTGAGAAAAATTCCCGCGCTGGGCGTAAACGACAAAAACGATTATATCACGAAGCTGTTCGAAGAAGCGAACGCGAACATAGCGAAAGACAACCAATTTTTCGCGGCAGAGCGTGAGGCGTATGAAAACGCGATGGAACAGGGCAAAGCGATGATCGACTCATGGAAAACGCCGGAAGAGTTTACGAAAGCAAAAGAGGAATTGAAAAAGATTCCCCACGCGCTGACGTCGTTCGTAGAGCTGTGCGCGATTTGCAAACAGACGATTGCCGAGCTTGGCTTTCAATGGGATAGCGCAAAACACGCATACGTAGCGCCGAAGCCGGTGGAGAAAGGCGAGCCGAAGCAAGAGAAAGAAAAGCCGTTTGAAGAGGCAGGCGAAACACAGGAAAATTCCACGGCGAAGAAAGGCAAAGAAGCGGCGAAACAAGCGATCGATAAAATGATCGCCGAAGCGGAAGAGAGCGGAGAGAAAGCGGAATGAAAGAGCGTTACTTAATAACGCAGTCGTTGCTTGCGGCGTGGTCGTACATATTCGACTGCGCCGAAGGAAGCGAAGACGAAGCGTTGGAAGATTTTCTGCGAGTGTTGAAGAAAGAGCCGGGCGAACAAAACGACGTAATGCTTCGCGGCATATCGTTTGAGAACGCCGTATACGCCACGCAATGCGGCGACAGAGAAGCCGCGGTGGAACACGCCGAAGAATGGGCGAAACGCGGTTGTGAAGAAGATGAAGCGGCTTGCGTGCGGATAATGGCAAAGAAACTCATAGGCGGGGCGTATCAGCTTACGGAATACAAAGAAAAAGAAATCGGCGGGATAACGTTTCTATTGATGGCGAAATGCGACTGGGTGCGCGCGGGGGTGATATACGATTGCAAGCGTGTAGAATCGTATGCGAACGTCGGGAAGTATTATTCGAGTGTGCAGCATCCTATGTATCTCGAAGTGATAGAAAGCGCGAGCGAATTTCGATACGAGATCTGCGACGGCAAAGACATATACGAAGAACGGTACACGCGGAAAGATATACCGCAACCGATTGAAAGCGTGATAGCCGAGTTTGTGGACTATCTGAAAACGGAAAAGCTACTCGATACGTACAAAACGTATTGGAAGAGCAAGTATTAAAAAGGGGGTGAGAAACGATTGTCGAGAACACAATCGCAGGGGCTGGAATTTTTCCCGCTTGAAGTCGATTTCTTCTCGGATAAAAAAGTCAGAATATTGAAAGCCCGATACGGGGCAGACGGATTGGCGATATATCTGTATTTGCTATGTATGATATATCGTGAAGGTTACTACACAAGGGTTGACGACGATTTTATATATGTTATTTCGGAAGAATTGAATATGTCTTCCGAAACGGTGCAGCAAGTCCTGGCATTCTTACTTAAACGGTCGATGTTCGATGAACAGCTTTTTAAGTCGGACGCTGTCTTGACGAGCGACGGAATACAAGAGCGGTGGCAAAAGGCGATAAAAACCCGCGCCTTAAAGACACCGACAAAGGTCGAAAGTTATTGGCTTTTAAGTCAAGAGAACACCGCACCTTATATTAAATGCGCCCTTTTTGGTAATTCTTCCGCGAAAAAAGGCTTTAATTCCGAGAAGAAAGAGTTTAATTCCGAGAATTATCCCTATAAAGAAAAGGAAAGTAAAGTAAATATAATCTCTACCCCCTATAATCCCCCAAAGGGGGAAGAGATAACGGCAGAAGAGAGCGGGCAGGCAAAGTTTTTCGCAAAGTTTCCCTCGGTGGTAATAGATAATTATTCTACCGAGCTAAGAAGTCTTACAAACGAAGACTGGGCAATCATTATACAGCGTTTTGAAGAAAGCGAGTGGTTGCGGGAAAATTGCAGAACGCTTTCAATGCTATGCCGGTTATCGAAACGGATCATCGCGGGCGAATACGCGCCGTTTAAGAAGCGAGCGCGGGAAGCGGAAGAACAGACGGAAGAACAGGAACGGCGGGAACGCGCGGCATACTTTGAGAAGTTATGCGGAAAGGGAAAAGCGGAGGGTAAAAAGCAATGAGCGAATTAAAAGCGATCGGCGAAAGCTTCGGAAGCGACTGGGGAACGCGGGAACACTACGAGGCGGCGAAACGGGCGATTCTTACGAACTACGATCCGCAGACGGAATACAAAGCGGGCGATCTGATATATTGCCGTCATTGCGGCGGGAAGAAAACGCTGGATATGCCGCAAAAGAACATATATCTGAAATGCGCGTGTAAGTGCGTGGAAAATCGTGCGAACCGCGAGAAATACGAACGCGAGCAACGAGAGCGTGCGGCGGTATATCGGACGATGAACGAAAGCGTAGTGCCTGCGGACTGCGTAAACGCTTCGTTTTACGACTGGAACGCGGACGGAATGGCAGACACGACGGAAGAATACCTGACGGGCATAGAGCGTTGCGAAAAATTCTGTCTGAATTTCGGGCAAGTGCAAGAATCTGGGCGCGGGATATGGCTGTACGGCGTAGCGGATACGGGCAAGACGTACATAGCGGCGGCGATGCTGAAAACGTTGCAAAATAGCGGCGCAGCGGCGATATTCACCACGTTGTCAAGGATATTCGTAGAGATTAAAGCGACGTATAACAAAAACGCAACGGACACGGAAGAAGCGGTAATCGACAGATACACGGCGGCGGACTGCCTGATAATCGACAATTTTACGGGAATCGAAGCGAGCAGGAAGCGAACGGACGTATTCGGCGCGGAAAAGCTGACGGAAATCATTTTGCGGCGATACGAGCGGAAGAAACCAACGGTGATAACGGCGCGGCAGTCGCTGAAAGATTTGTTTATCGCGGGGCGAGTGCCGAGCGAGATAGTAGATAAAATGCAAAACAGGCTTGTGCCGATCTTATTGACGGGCAATCAACGGCGCGCGGTGCAAGCGCAAATCGAATTTTAAAAAATTGCAGTCGAATGCAAAAAAATAAAAACCCAAGGAGAAACAAAAACAATGGAAAACACACACAATTTTGATCAGCTTATGCTGGCGGACAACGGCTTGACGGTAGAAGAACAACAATTTCGCGATATACACAACCGAATTTGTTACAACGCGCAGAAATCGGCGGAACATTGGGTGGAAATGGCAATCGCGATCAAGGAAATGCGGGACAAAAAGCTGTATAAAGCGGCGGGGTTCGAAACGTTCGGCGAATATACGGAAGGCGCGCTCGGTATCAAAGAGCGGCAGGCGTATAATTATACGTCGATTCTCGAAAAGTTGCCGCAAGGTTTTGTGCAATCGCACGCGGCGGCAGGGGTAACGAAACTTGCGCTTTTAACGAGCGTGAACGAAACGGAACGGGAAGAGATCCTTGAAAAAATTGATATAGACGAAGCGCCCGTTCGGGAAGTATCGGACGCGGTGAAAGAAGCGATCGAGGCGAGAAACAAAGCGGAAGAGCAGTTGTCGATAGCGATTGCGGAAAAGAAGGAAGCGGAAAAGACGGCAGAAAACTACAACAAGGAATATTTGAAGCTTGCGGCAGACAACGCAGATTTGAAGAAGAAACTGAAAGAAGCGGAAAACGTTGAACCGACGGTAGTATATCAGGCAGACGAAAAGCAAGCGGAAGAAATTGCGCGGCAGGAAAAAGAAATCGAAGAGTTGAAAGCGCGGGAAGCGGCGCGCGAGAGTGAAACAGCGGCGTTGAAGAAACGACTTGCCGAAGTCGAACAGGCAAAAGCGGAACAGCCGAAAGCGGAAATCAAGGGAAGCGCGCTCGTTATATTCAAAGTGAAATTCGAAAATTTTCAGGATACCGAGGAAAGAAAGTACAACAACGAAGGCGTGAAGGTAATCAAATACAAAGTATTTTCAAAGGGCGGAACAGAAACCACGCCGATTTTACCCGATCCGGAACTTGACGGTGTACAGTTAGAGTATTTGCCCGTGAAGGTACAGAACGAATTGAAAAAGTTAGGAGTGTCGGCGTTGAACGAAGAATTACCGTTGGACGCGCGAGACGGTCTCGGCGTGTGGTTATTGCCTCGCACGGCTTCGAACTCGTGTATTCCCGAAGCGCCGCTTGGCGATCCGCTTTTGTATGGCTGCCTTGACGTTTTGTGGAGTATCGACGTTGTTTTCAGCGGAATGTTGATTGACGTATTAAACGGCGAAGGCAAAATTATTTGTCCGAAGCAGTTTTTGCAGGCAACCCTTGCGGCGTTGCAAGCGCAGAACCCTGCCACAAACTTTCAGGTAACAACGAGTGAGCTTGGAACATACGGCGATGAGTCGTTTGTGTACATAATGCCAAGCGGGTTTGAGAAAGAAAAGCAAGCACCTTTGCCGATTCAGTTTGATATAAGGGCAGAGCAGTACGGAAAAATGCTTGAAATCTATGAGCGATTGGCAGCGGTGCGTTCCGGGTACTCGCCCACGTCGATTTTTCCGTATCTTACGCCCGATAATTCAGCCAAAACTGCTACGGAAATCACGGCGGAAGAAAATCTCACACGTGCAAGCGTGCGTGATTCACATAACATTATCATCCCCGTGTTTTCACGTGCGATCCGTGAGATTTTGTATCAGGAAGGTTATGACTCGGACGGTGTGCAGGTACAGTTCGGCGATTATATCGGCAACAAACTGCAATTTGACGAAAATATCCGTCAGAATTATGCAAGCGGCTTGATTCCGAAAGAAATCGCTATCAAGCAAATCAATAATCTTACGGACCGCGAAACACAAGAATATTTGTTGAAAATCAAGGCGGACGACGAAGAAAAAGCGAAGCGCGATAATTTCGGCGGCTTCCCGTTTAACGATAGTAATTATACAAGCGAAGGGGTAGAAAACGGAAATGCAGATAGCGAAAGATCGGTATAATCCGTATGTCGTATTGATAGAAAATGCGCAGAGCGCCGTTCGGGAGATCGTCAAAAATGCATTTTTGACTGAAGAACCGAAAGCAACGACGGAAAAGAAACTGATAGCGTCGATTCGCGCCGTAACCTCAAAAATCACGATAAAAGACCTGCGAAGCGCAGTAGCGCGCTCGCTGGGAAATTATGCGAACGTACAACGGAAAAGTTGGAAAAGCATAGGTTTATCGCCTGTAACGATATATTTTCTGCTTTCACAATCGGAAAATAAAAAACTGGCGACCGACAACGTGCAACCGCCGAGAAACGCCACAGTGAAACGCGAGCTGAAACTCGGCGGCTCGTACGAAAGCGGCAGAACGTTGGGCGTTCCGCTCGGAAAGTATTACGACGACGTGTGGAAAAAGAAAATCAAGCCCGTGCTTGATGAATTATCTAACGAACGTGCGTTGGATCCGGACGATTATTCCGGTCGGAATTCTCTTCGGAACCGAGCCGAAATGGAAGTGCGGTATCACGACCATTTAGACAGTGAAAACACCCTTCGGAAAAGCGGCGTGAAATTGGTAGTGGCTTCGTCGCATGCAGATTGTTCTGAACGCTGTGCGCCTTGGCAGGGCAGAATATATTCGCTCGACCATACAAGCGGGCGCATAGACGGGCACGTGTACGTGCCGTTAGAAGAAGCAACAGATGTGTGGTATACGACGAAAGCCGGAAAGCGATATAAAAACGGACTGCTTGGGTTTAATTGCAGACACCGCATCGAAGAGTATAAAGGAGAGCTGTTACCGACAGTATCGGAAGAAACACGAAAGAAAGAATACGCGATAACAAAGCGACAACGTGATTTGGAATGTGTAGTGCGCAAGTGGAAGAGCTTTGCGGAGACCGCGTTGAAGAAGGACGAAATAAAACACGCGAAAAGGTGTGCGGAAATCGCATACGACGAGTATTTGAAATTCTGCAAAGAAAACGATCGCCCGGCTTATCCGATGCGGGTGAGAATATAAAGGAGGCGGAAAAATGAAATATAGCAGGAGCAGAGATCACCCTCTGCTTTTTTTATGTCTATTTTTTGAATGAACAAACATAAACGGGAGGTAAACAGAAAAATGTTTGGAATAAACAAGAATAAGCTTTCTACTCTTGAAGAAGTGAGAAAGGCTTATGACAATCTATCCGAAGAGGATAAATCAGCCTTTCATCAGTCCATCGCCGATCGCGTACACGAAAGCGTAGGCGCACAGGAAGAATCGGAAGGGCAGAAAGATACGCAGACGGCGGCGGATCGTGAACACGAAGCTGTCGGCGAGGCAGAAGCAGATAAAAAGGCGGATAATCCGGAAGAAAAACCCACAGAAAAAACTGCCGAAGATTCCGACGCTTCATCGGACAAGGGCGAAGCTGAAGCAAAGCCAGAAGCTGGCGAGAAAGATAAGTCCGCTGACGAAAGCGACGCCGGGAAAGAGACGGTTGAAAAAGGCAAGGAACAGAAAGTCGATGAAACTGCGAAAGCCGGAAGCGGACTTGAAGCGTCGCTGGCGAAAATCGTAGAGTTGCTTGAAAAGATGGTTGTGAAACCGGAAGCGAGCAATGATGAAGACAAGCTTGCCGAATCGTCTAAGAAGTACGCTACGGGGCTTTCCGGCGGATACACAGGCGAGAAAGGCGGAAACAAATTCACGGAAGCGGATACCGAACGCTTTTTAAAAAACAGGTAAATCAAATCAAAGGAGATAAACAAATATGGCAGGTGTTATTGAAACCAACGGAATCAGCGATTCCACGTTGTATGCACAAGTGGTTGCGGGACTTACCAAGTCCTACAATTCTTTCGGAAAGGGGAACGGAAATTACCCCAACGCAAAAGATATTCTCACCGACAGAGGACTTTACAATGTTTGGATGAGAAACCTTTTGAACTCAAAAATCTTTGCCGATGGCAAAGGTTTTAAATCTATGACGGCGCAGGCAGAGGGCGTTTCGGCTGTGCGAGTGCCGATTATGGCTCCGCCTTCTTATGCGCCCCGTACGATCAGTTTGACGGACTATCCCGGACATTCGATTCCCGGTACACCCGGTAACGACGGACTCGAAAACGCCGAGTTACCCGATCAGCTTCAAACCGACGGCGTAGATATTACATTCAATCAGGTGTACGATAAAGCCACCGTGATTTATAAGATTTCGCAGAACATGCTTTCGTTGCCGTTGGCGGCAGAACGTACGAGAATGATTCCGCAGGTCGTAGCGAATATGGAAGATTCTTCGCTTCTTGCAACGCAGTTAATCGGCGGTCTTGCGCGTGCCGCGGCTACCGAAAACAGCAATATCGTTCCCGTCGATCTTTCGAAAGACGAAAGCGGATATTTGCAACAGGTGATGAACAAGCTCATCGGTACGATGACGAACCCGCAGACGTCTTGGTCAGAAGGTGCGGTTTACTATCCGCTTGACGAGTGCGTTATCATTATGAAACAGTCGTTCTTCGATCTGTTGTTCTCGGTGAAAAACGGTGTTCTTCTTTCCGCCGGGGATCTTCCTCAGAAAATGCTGATCGGCGGCGGTATCACCGAAGATGGTCAGATGATCGGTACGCTTACGCGCGGTGTTTATTCCACCGTGTATATTAAAGTCGTACCCGATTCGTATTGGCGTCAGGCGGCGGCTTACGCGGGCATCACGTCGGATAATTACGCCGAATTCAACAAGGTGCAGGCGTATATCGCCAACGCGGAAGGCACGGGCTTCGGGCGTTCGTCCACGATTATCAACCCGATTCCGAACGGAAGCAACGCAGTCGGCACGAAGATTCAGAACCTGTGGCAGTGGGGCGCGGGCGTAACTCGTCCTTCCTCCATCGGTATGATCGTTGCAACGGCGAGCAATCTTTCCGACTTCACCAACCCGATCGACAAGGACGGCAAGGCTGTTGTTGCGCCGAAGAATTTCAACGAGGTGATCAAGTCTTACGGCTTCGCGAATGCAGATTACGGCGAAGGGGCATCCGTCGCGGTGTACGAATCGAAGAACACCACTACGGTAACGCTTACGCTTACCGGCACGTCGAGCGCGGCAGTGAAGAACGCTTTGCTTACGATTACGAAAGCTGACAAATCCTCCGTAGGCTACACCAACAACGCCGACGGAAGCTACTCGTTCGTACTCGGCAGGGGCGAAGCGGCAAGTGTGGCTGTATCCGCGGCGGGTTACAATGCGGCTACCGTTTCCATTACGGCGGCAAACACGACGGCTTCTACTTACGCCGTTACGCAGGCTCTTACCGCGAAGAGCTGAGCGAACACGCTTTCATAGGGGCTTGGGCGTTATCAAGCCCCTTACAATTAAAATTTTTAACAGGTGAGCCTGATGAATTGGAACGAAAACGAACACCCGCGAGACAATGGCGGGAAATTTACGGATAAAGAAAACGGAAATCGCGAAAGAACTCATTTGCCTATAAACGCGTGTGCGGCGGCGGGAATAACATTGCCGAGCGATACCACGGATGAGAGGGCTTGGGAAATCCTGAAAGAAAAAACGGGCTTAACGCCCGATAAAGTGAAAGACGAATTGAACAAGCAGGAAGAACGAGAGAATGCAGGCGAAACGCCCGAAGAAATCGAACGTCTTTACGGCGAAGAGTTCAAAGGCTATAAAGGACAAGCCGCGATAGACAAATTGCTGAAAGAACAGCGCGGACACGTTAAAGGCGCGTTTTACCGCGAGGATATGGGTGATATTGATTTATTGTGGGGCAGCGACACAGTTGGGCTTCAACACATAATCAAGCAACGTGAACGACAAGGTGTTGATCTTTCAGTTTTTCTCGGCGGACTTTCGGAGGTCGTAGAAAAGGGGCGGTTTATTCAAAAGAATGGGAACGGAACGTTTGAATTTTGGCACGAAGGTAAAATGGCAGTAATTACGCCCGAATATCACGGACAAAGAGTTACGTTTCTTTTAACCGCTTATAAAAGAACAAAACCGCCACGTGTGTGACGGTTTTGAAAGATCTTGGGTGGACGCCGTTCCTCGGCTTAACGAGGGTCCCACCATACTAACATATAGCGTTTGGAGGCGACTTTCTTATATCGAAGATCTTTTTTCTTATTAATATTATACGCAATTTTTTAGCGTTTGTCAACACTTTTTTTAAAAAAATTGCAGTCAACTGCAAAAAATAAACAGGAGAACGAAACAATGTCGGAACAAACCTATCCTTTCAGCGACAAATATATGCGTTATGATTTGAGTACGCATCGTTACGTGCTCACGACGGATTATCTTAAAGACATGCTTTCCGTCGATATAGAGCGCCGCACAAACGGTGTTGTACAAGCACAAAACGCAATCAATAATTTACTTGATCGCGTCAGCCTTTTATTATACGGTTACGTGTACGGTTTCAATAACAAACAGGTTTTAACGTACATAATAGCGAAAAGTCCGTCGGCACGGGAAATTATAATGACTGCGATGGGGCAGCAGGCAATGTATGTCCTTTCTGTGGGGGATCTGACGTTATCGCCGAAAGCGGAGGAACGGACGGCATGGCTTGATATTTCGGCGAAAAACACGCTTGAAAATACAGAAGTTGCGGAAACAGGGCGTTCGCTTTGTAACTGCATTCCGTACCGTATTATATATTTAAACAGCAAAAACGGAAAACTGAAAAAATCGCTTATCACGCTTTCCGAGAAGCTGGATATGCAAGTAAAAGGCACAAACGGATTGATAGACGAAAGCAACGCGAACGGGCAGACGGCAACGGAAACGAAGCAGGAAGTAGCTCAGCTGAAGAGCGATATGAAATCTTTGAAAAGCGGGTTTACATATCTTTTAAGCGGTCTTTCGTCGTTCGTGGAACGCTTTAATATCGGTGCGGCAAGCAAAGAAAGCGTGAAACGGGAATTTAACCGTGCGGTGAAAGAAATCGACGGCGAGCCGGCGGAAACGGCAAAGGAGAAAGCCGACGATGAAGAAAATAAAGCATAACAAAGAATGGTATTTTAAAGCGAAATTTGTTTTGTACTGGGCGGCGATGGCGTTGTGTATTCTTCCGCCGCTGATTGCCGCTATCGTCAAGCTTCCGAATATCGTTGTATTCAAAAACGCCGAAAGTACGCTTTCGGGCGTGT
>DLQW01000014.1:15973-29005 GCA_002474405.1 Christensenella sp. UBA7597
TAAAGCGATTATCAAGCTTGTGAAATCGCCGAACGCCGCAGTGATTTGTTGGATACTCTTCGGGCTTATGGCTCTCGTGAATTCAATGACGGCAGAAACAATCAAAGCGCTTACGCTTGTTTTTGCCGTGGCTGCAATCGGCAACACGCTCGGCGCGATTCTGTTTAAAATTTCAAAGGATTTTGACGAGCTTTGGAAATATTGCGGACAGGTGCAAATCACAGAAAGCGGAGGTGATAGCGTATGATTGAGAAAATCCCGGAAGAAAAGACGAGCGGACAGACGATTATTTATTCGCCTATTATCAAGCAGAAAAAGAGCGGCGCGTTCGTGGACGTGTTTACGCTGGCAATCACGGTAGTTATTTTTATTGCAATGATTGCCTCGTATTTCGTTACGGTAAAGCCGAATGCTGAAATCAGCGTGCAGGAAATCACGGTGGAGGTGGTGTGGCTTGCCGCGGGAACGTTTTCGATAGGTTCTTTAATCAAACGCTACGCCATCGGTAAAGGGCGTAAAACCGACGAATACAAAGCAGCCAGCGATAACGCAAATAAAAGCATCGAAAGATTGTGCACGTCGGAATATTTTCCGCGGGTTTCGGAATACTGCGAAAATTATACCATCGAAGCAATCCGGAATTATCGCCGGCATCAGTTATTGTTGGTAGGACTTACGCTGGAAGAGTACGAGAAAAAGTATCTCGGTTGCGGGTTCTGGCATTTGGTTGCCTGCGTGAGGCGTAAAGAATTGAGCGGCGCTCAGGCAAAAGCCGTGCGGAGATGCAACCGGATAAGAATCAAGGAATACGATCCGAATTTCATTACGTCGTATAACGCCGATCTTTCCGCGAATAAATCGCCGTCCGAAATGTACAACGCAGAACGCGCCAACAAACTGAACACGGCAAAATCGTTTGTAACTACGGTTTTATCATCGCTTTTTATCGGTCGTTTGTTTTCGGACGTGTTTCTGAATCTGTCGAAAGAGGCTGTGTTTGTGGCGGTGATTAAGGTTATTACGATTTTAATCAACGTAGCGTTCAAAGCCACCTTCGGCTGGAACATAGCGCAGATGGAAACACAGCGTAACCGTTTGCGTGCAAGCGAAGCTTCCGCTTGTATTGAATGGTGCAAAAACAACCCTTGCGGCATATTGCCTTTGACGGTTACAGAAAAAAAGACGGAACGAAGCGGAGGAAACTTGTCTTACGGTGTCGCTGCGTTGAAAACGGAGGTGTAAAAATGAACGATGCAAAAAACAGAGTGGTTGAAGAAGCGAGAGCGTTGGAGGAAAAGCTTTTAAAGCTTTCGTTGTTTACGGAGCACAATCCGAATTTTCATCGACTGTCGAAGCTATCCCGAAAGCTTTTGCGGAAACAGGAAAAGTATATGAAAAAATATTTGTCCGTGCTGAAAAAAAGACTGAAAGTCTGGGAGAATTAAAAAATGATACTCGGAATTTTATTTTGTATCTTTCTGTTGCTTGATGACGACAGAGATTGAAAACTGAAAAATTGCAGTTGACTGCAAAAGCAAAAACGCTCTCGTAATTATCTACGGGAGCGTTTTTTCATTATAAGAAACCCCGCCAAACGGCGGGGCGAAAAACAGGTTGCAATTTCGGTTATATCAGTTAAATTTTAGTATCTATATAAACGCCGATTGGCGGTAAAATGGTTAGGAAAATGGCTGTAATACGCGGGTTTAAAGGCTTTCAAAAAATAAAAAATATCAAGCACGTATTATGCCGGAAGTTATATTAAAACAAATGGCGCGGCAACAATATATTTTTGGTGAACGATTGGCGAACAAACCCTGAAAGCCTTTATATATAAGGGATTGAATGTTTTCTTGGATGGTTCAAATCCCTTTCTCTGCGCCACACGATGTCGGATTTGTCTCGAAGAAAAAGAGGCGAATCCGACATTTTTTTAGCGCTTTAAAAAACAAATAGCGAAACGTCCGTCCGGGCGGAGCCGTTCGGCAGAATAGGAGTTTTCCCGGCATTTGCGATGAAATGCGGCTACGGCTTTTTTACGCATCTTACGTAATCTGTAAAGATAGGGGAAACGAGGCAAAATAAAAGATAAAAAAATAAAGCCACCGGAACAACCGATGGCTTTTTGCTTTTGTTTCCGAACGGATTCCCGCGGGAAATCCGCCGATGCCTTACTCTCCTTTGAAGGGGAGAAGAGCCGCGATTCTCGCGCGCTTGATTGCGGTAGCGAGAAGTCTCTGATGCGCCGCGCACGTGCCGCTCATTCTGCGGGGCAGGATTTTGCCGCCTTCGGAAATGTATTTCTTCAAACGGTTTACGTCCTTATAATCGATCTGGTCGATTTTTTCCTGACAGAAAGCGCACACCTTTTTGCGGGGCATTTTCTTGAAACTCTTTTTAACGGCAGTTTTTTCTTCCATAATAAAAACTCCTTAACTGAATTTGTTTATCCCCGAACGCTTAAAAGGGGATGTCCGAGCCGTCGTCGTCCATCATCTGAAGGACGGGTTTGCTCTTGGCGGGGGCGGGAGCGGAATCGAACGATCCGCCGTTGTCGTCCTTGGGCGATAAAAATTCGCAATCCTGTACGATGATATCCACGGCGTTGCGTTTTACGCCCTGATTATCTTCGTAAGTGCGAAGCTGAATGCTTCCGCCCACGGCAACTTTTTTGCCCTTTTTCGCATACTGCGCGATACGTTCCGCAAGTACTCTCCATGCCGTGCAATTAAAGAAATCGGTCTGCCGCTCTCCGTCCGTGTTGGAATAATTTCTGTTCACGGCAATCGCAAAGTGGCACACGGAAACTCCCGAAGGAGTAGAGGTAAGTTCGGGGTCGCGCGTCAAGTTACCTATAAGAAAAACTTTATTCATTTTTCTCTCCTTAAAGCTTCGTAATGATGCGGCGCATAACGTTTGCGGAAATACCCGCAACACGGTCAAGCTCTTTCACTACTTCGGCGCCCGCTTCAAACGTCATCAGAACGTAGTAAGCTTCGTTCTTGTACGCGATAGGATAAGCCAGCTTCTTCGTACCCCACTTGTCGGTGGAAACGATTGCGCCGCCCATCGATTTAACGATATTTTCGTATTTTTCGATTTCAGCGGTTTTCGCTTCGTCCGTCAGGTCGTTCGCGATCAGATAGAGCATCTCGTATTTAGCCATATTTGTTTCACCTCCCGGTCTTATTCGGCGTACCTTAAAAAAGATACGCAAGGTTGTATTCGGTTTTCCGCCGCCCGTTTCAACGCAAAAACAGGCTTTTGCACAAAACCTATAATATTATACAATTTTTCAAAGATTAAGTCAAACGTTTTTCGGGCGTTTTCTTCTGTTTTCTCCCGCTTTTCCGCCGTTTTTTTATACGCCGGGGAAAGAGGACATCAGCGTGGGGATATAATCGAACAATTCTTTAATCGTCAGATCGCCCACGCGCTTTCCCGCAAGTTCGTCTTTTCTCGCGCTTTCCATCTTTCCTGCGGTTACTAGCGTTTGCAGATTCGTGCTGCTTAACGCAAGGTTTAAAAACGAGGTTGCGGAGGTATCGATTTCAAGGTCGAAATCTTCGTTCAGTTTGTACACGCTGGAATTTTTGATGTTTTCCGTCATGTTGCTCGTCAGCGCGCCCATATTCACCACGGTGTACGAATCGGGCGTTTTCGTCGGGTCGGAAGGGTCGCGGAGAAGGTAATTCCATTCGCCGCGCATCACCTTGTTTTCGTCCGATACGATGTTTCCGTTTTTATCCGTAAAATTGCCGTCCGCGTCTTTATAATAAATATCGTCTTCGAACACGTCCGTGATTTTCAGATTTTTAATATCGTCGTTCAGCGTGTCGAACGTGGAATTTTTCAGCGGTCTTAAAATTTTGTTGCTGTCCGCGTCCTCGAAGATGCTGCCCACGGTCAGGCGGTTGATATCGTCGCCGAGAGAATCGAGCGTGGAATCTTTCAGATTTTTCAGAATCTTGTTGTCGTCCACGTTGCCGAGCATCTGCCCGATCGTAAGATCTCTGCGCAGCTTCGAGAAGATGGAATTTTCGCCTTTTTCACGCAGCGCGCCGATGGTTTTCGGCACGGCGCCGTTCAGCATTTTTACGTTGCCTTCGGCGTCGATTTCGTAATCGATGCCCGCTTTTCCGTACAGAAGATACAAATTGATGCTGTCGCCTGTGTTTTCGGGAATAATCGCCCGAAGTTCGATTTCGTTGAACACTTCCGTGGCGTTATCCGCTTTCAGCGAATTGATCGAACGCTTTTTATGCGTAAGCGCCGCGCCGAACGCGTCGCAAAGGGGATAGCTTCCCGCCGCGGTTACGTTTTCGGCGTAAACGTATCCGAAAACGCCGTCCTCGGAAAATAAAAATTCGTACGTGTTGCCGTCGGAGGAAACGGGGGTAACAATCGCGCCGCTTTCGTCTTTCCAGTCCGAGCCGTCGAAAGTGTACATAACGGGCAGCATGACGATCGTTTTCGTAACGTTACCGTCTCCGTCCGTCGTCTCTTCGATTCTGTACGTAACGCCCTGTTTGCCGTAGGCGATCGAACGCATCACGCCGTCCGTATCCGCGCCGACGCCCAAAAGACTTTCTAAAGAAGAACCGCTGACGAGCTCCGTCGTCTGTAAATTTTTCAAATCCGCAATCGTGCGCGCCTTATAGGTAACGGGCGCCGTTTCGCCGTCTTTATACGCATAGAACGTATGCAAGCCGAGCGTTCCCGCCTTTTTCGCGGTATAGGTAACGCCGTCCTGCGTAAACGTCCATTCGCCGCCGTTTTTCGTCGCGCCGTCTATTTTCTTTCCGTCCGCGTCGTAAAGCGCGGTTTCCGCGCCGTCCGTCTTTTCGATATACCGCTTGTTCAGCCAGGTGATTTTTTCGGCGGAATCGTCGTAAGTATAGTGCTTGCCTTCTTCGCCGTAAGCAAGGTTCAGCATCGTTTCGTTGGAACCGTCGTGCGGTTTGATTTTCAGAATGCCGCCCAGTTCCAGATCTTCGAATTTCACGTTTCCGTCGCGTAAATCTTTAATCGTGCGCGGCTTCGCGCCGTTTTGCATCACGATGTTTTTGTTGCCCGCCGCGTCCGTTTCGATGCGGAAATCTTCGCCTTCGTTGCCGTACGCAAGGGCAAGCAGCGTGCCTTCCGAATCCGCCGTAACGTTTAACAGCGAAGCCAGTTCCACGCCTTCCACCATGCCCATAAAATCGCCTTTCAGCACGTCGCCGAGCGTTGTGGCTTTATGTAAAATCCGCTTTTCCGCCGCCGAAGCTTCTCCCGCAACCGCCGCCGCAAGATCGGCTTCCGTCGCGTATGCGTACCACTTTCCGTCCGTTTCGTACAAGTACGAAGAGGGGGTATCTCCCTCCGCCGGAGTTTCGCTACCGAACAACGCGATGACTTTCGTCGCGGCGTCGTAAGAATAATAATTCGTTACTTCTTTGTCGTGGTCGTCGGTTAAAACGCCCGTGCTTTCGTCGTAATCGTAGGCAAGCGGCAGCATTACGATCGTTTCTTCGCCGTCCGCGCCCGTAACCGCGGTATAATCCACGTCTTTCGTGCCGTACACCAGCACCCGCGTTATCGGGTCGCTTGTGTTCACGCTTCCGTTCGTTTCCATCACGGCTTTCAGCGAAAGACGATTGAACACGTCGGACGTGGCGCCGTTATCCATAAAATCTTTCACGCTCAGCTCGTGCGAATCGCCTATCCAGATAATGTTTCCATCCTCGTCCAGCGTATAATTCACGCCTTCTTCGCCGTAGCACAGAAGCCCCATAATCGTTCCGTCCGGCTTCGCGCCGATCAGCGTTCCCAGCCTTGTGTTCTGCACGGTTTCCTGTAAAAATTCGCTCAGCCGATTAAAGGGAGTCGTTTTCAGCGCGTCCGTGTCTACGTCCAGCCCCAGTTCCGAAAGTTTATCGGCAAGTTTATCCGCAATATCCGAAACGTAAGGGGAGATTTCCGCAAGCGTGGAAATCGAAGCTTCCGCGCCTTTCAGTTTCGAAGTGATGTCGCCGAGCTCTTTGAAAAATTCCAGCAGCGTTTTTTCGGAATATTCGGCGGAAAGATATTTGTCGAGGTCGAATTTATCGCCGCCCGCGATGTCGGCTACTTCCTTGATGGATTTATGCGAAACAAGGTAATAGCCCGCGCCCGCCGCGCCGCCTATCGTGCCCACGACGCCGAGAACGACGCCAAGGAGCAACGCCACGCAACGCGCCATGAAGCCGCCGTCGTACTGCTTGCTTTTTTCTTTCATAATGCGTTTTTCGCGCTTTTTCTCTTCTTTTTCCAGCAGCTTTTCCCGCTTGGTTTTCTTTTCCGCATCCGCCATGATATGTTCTCCTCCCGGAGTTGATTTTTGTAGTGATTTCCGTTTTCGGGCAACGCCCGCGCCGCAAAGAAACGCGCGCGGGAACGAAGTTACCTGTATATATTATAACAAACGCGCGCGGAAAATGCAACCGTTTGCGCCCGTTTTGCCGAAGAAACGCAAAGGCGCGTTAAAGGCGTGCGTTTCAGCTTTTTCCGCCGACGCTCGCAAGCGACGGAGCAAGGCGCAAAAGCCGTTCTTTCGTATTGTCCGCGGGGGTAACGGCGCAGTGTAAAAGCAAGGCTTCCAGCGTGGCGCCCACATAGCGCGAAGAGGGCAGAAGCGGCGCGATTTCGTTGCCGCGCACGGCAAGTTCTTTCAGGGTGAACGGCGCGCCTTCCGCCCGCATTTTATCCGCAAGATTTTTCAGCCGCGTTACGCCCGGCGCAGGGGAGAAATCGTCTTTGCAGGCGGAAAAATCCGCCTGCTTCACTAAAAGCAGTTCCTTGAAAATATCGTAGTGCAGCACGATGAATTTCCGCAGTTTGTTTTCTTTCGTGCAAAGGTCGTAATCGTACATATGGTACTTCGTCAGCGCTTCGACGAGCTTTATCGTTTTTACGGGCGCTTTCAGTTTTTCCAGCGCTTCGCGGGCAAGTACGGCGCCGACGTTCGGGTGATCGGAAAATTTTCCGTCGCGGAAGTATGCCGCCGGCTTTCCGATATCGTGCAGAAGCGCCGCCAGACGGACGTCGAAAGGCACGGGTACGTCGGGCGAAACGTCTGCAAGCGCGTTGGCGCGCGCCGAATACGCCGCCGCGCGGAGCGAGTGTTCCAGAACGTCGTGGTCGTGAAAATCGGCGCGCTGTTTCAGATTTCTGCCTGCCGCGAGAGCGGGGAAAATTCCGTCCAGCACGCGCGTTTCGTCAAGAATTCTGAGCGCCTGATAAATTCCGTCCGCGTTGCCATATTTTTGTTCGGAACACAGAATTTGTTTCAGTTCCGCGAAAATGCGTTCCGGAGAAACGTCGGCAATCAGCGCCGCGTTTTGTTTCGCGCCTTCAAGCGTTTCCGAATCGGGCGTAAAGCCCGTGGCGCCCGCAAACCGCGCAAGGCGCAGCAGGCGCAGTCCGTCCTCGCCGAATACTTTTCCGGGCGCGTCCACGGTGCGCAGCAGCTTGTTCCGGATGTCTTTCATGCCGCCGAGCGGATCGACGAACGTATCGGCGAAAATATCGTAATATACGGCGTTGCAGGTGAAATCCCGCCGCCGCGCGTCAAGAAGAATATCCTCGGTGAAAAACGTTTCGGCGGGGGTATGGATGCCGCGAACGTATTTATCCGAACGGAAAGCCGCATATTCCGCTTCCGTTTTCATATCGTTTTTGCCGTCGTCGCCGTTTTGCCGCAGCGAAATTTTCACCGTTCCCGTCCGCGCATAAGCGGCGTCGGAGCGGAAGCCCGCGGCAAGCGCCGTTTTCATGAAAATTTCCGCAGGCACGGGCGCGCATATATCGAAATCGGAAGAAGCCATGGAAAATCCCGCCAGAAAATCCCGCACTTTTCCGCCGATAAGATACAGCGGCTTACCCGTTTCTTTTTTCAGCGCCGCGGCAAGCGAAAACAGCGGCTTTGGCACAAAATCACGCATTAACACGAAAAACCTCTCAAAAAAACAAAAAAATTTTACAATATCATTATATCAAACGAAAAAATAAATTGCAAATTTTTTTTAAATGTTATATAATGAATAGGCGAGTTTTTTTTCGCGGACAAAAGAAGAAGGAAAAATGCCTTGTATCATCTTATCGTAAATCCCGATGCGGGAAAGCATAAAACGCTGCGCGCCGCGCGCGCCGTCGCCGATTTGTTCGACGAACAGGAAGAGGAATACGTTATTCACGAAATGACGTCGAAACAGATTTTACGCGCCACCATACGCGAACTTTCCGCGCCGCTGAAAGAGGGCGAGGCGCGCCGCAACGTAATCGTAGTGGGCGGCGACGGTACGATGCACGCCGTTCTGAACGCGCTGGACGATATTTCTTCGGTGAATATCGGGCTGATTCCCGCGGGCACGGGAAACGATTTCGCCGCTTCGGTGAAGCTTCCCGCCGACCCGAAAAAGGCTTCGGAAATCATTCTGAACGGCACGCCGAAAGATATGGACTATCTGGAAGTGGGCGGCGTGCGCTGCATGAACGTGGGCGGACTGGGCATCGACGTAGACGTTCTGAAACGCTACAATAAAACGCAGAAAATTCACGGCAAACTCAAATACATGCGTTGCCTGATTCAGAGCATCCTGCATTTCAAGGGCAACGATATCATCATCGAAAGCGAAGGCAAAAGCGAAAAACACCGCGCGTTTTTAGCGGTGGCGTGCAACGGTTCGCAAATCGGCGGCGGCATTAAAATCTGTCCCGCGGCGGTGGCGGGCGACGGGCTGATCGACGTGTGCTTCGTGGAGATGATCCGCGGACCGAAAGTCATCGGCGCGTTTATCAAGCTTCTCAAAGGAAAAATTCTGGAATACAAAAAAACAACGCATTTCCGCTGCAAAAGCGTCCGCTTCGAAATTCCGGGCGGTGCCACCGTTCAGCTGGACGGCGAACTGTACGACGATCTCGATTTCGACGCGCAGATCAAATCCGGGCTGAAAATGTATCTGCCGCAGGCGGAAGAGAGCGTTTAAAAACGTTAAAAACAACGGGCGGAGGGGTTATGAAAAATTCCACGTATAAAAAAATACTCGGAAAAATCCCCGCGGGGGTGTTCGTATTCGGGGAAGACTTGCGTATTTTATATGCCAACGCCTCGTTCGCGCGCGCTTTCGCCTCGCCCGATTATGCCAAAAAAGCGGGAGAAAACATTAAAAACGGCGCTTTTCTCGACGCGTATCTTTCCTGCCCCGTTTACGCCGGGCGCGGCGGGAAAAAACAATCGTCCTGCGGAGAAAAGGCGGAGTGCGGGTATTGTACGCTGCACCGCGTGATGGCGCGCGCCGCGCAGGAAAACGCGGAACAATCGGACGTGATTTCCGTTACCGTAAATAAGGGAAACCGCACGGAAACCATCGGCACGAGAATCCGTATTTTACCCGTAGACGGCGAAGCGCCGCGCGGAAAAAAACGCGGGAAGCGGCTGTTTCTCGGCTTAACCGACGGCGCGATGCAGACGGAAATCGCGCGGGAAATGCTCACGGCAAAAAGAATGCAGCAGCGATTGTTGCCCGCGGGCAAGCAGACGGGCGGCGTGCCGTATTCGTATATGTATATTCCCTGCCTCGATATCGGCGGCGATCTGCCGGACGTGTACGAGCTGAACGGCAAAGTGTACGGCGTTCTTTCGGACGTATCGGGCAAAGGAATTTCCGCCGGCATGCTTTCCGCGTTTATCCGCGCGGGATTTAACCGCAAGGAACAATCGGTGGCGAAAGCGGTATCTTCTCTGCGCGATAAATTCGTGGAATTAAACCCGGACGAACGCTCGTACATCACGGTGGCGGCGGTGTGCATGGATAAAGCCACGCATACGCTTTCGTACGTGCTGGCGGGGCACAACGCGCCCATTCTTCTCAAAAGCGGCAGGGGGTACGGCATCAACGAAATCGAAGATCCCGCGCCGCCCGTTTCCAACTGGATTGCCGATTACAGGTATGCGGAAAAAACCATGCCTTACGAAGCGGGCGATCTTTTGGTGCTGTTATCGGACGGCGTTACGGAATGCGCCAACACGGCGGGCGAGCGCTTCGGCATCGAACGCGCGGAAAGCGTGCTGATGCAGTCTGCCTGCGCGGAAGATTTTATCGGGAAATTAAAGAACGCGCTCACCGTGTTCTGCGGCGGAAAATTCGGCGACGATATTACGGCGATGGCGTTCGATCTGAAATAAAACGCGGCGGAAAACCGCCGGAAAAGGGGAAAAGGGAAAATGATCGATTTTCATACGCATATACTTCCCGGCATCGACGACGGCGCGAAAGACGTTTCCGTTTCCGCCGCGATGCTGGAGAAAGAAAAAGAACAGGGCGTAAACGAAATCGTGCTTACGCCGCATTATTACGGAAAATTCTACTCTCCGCAGGATTTCGTGCGCCGCCGCGCCGCCGCGTACGAAAAACTGCTTGCCGTTGCGGCGGGGGAGTTTTTTTTCACGCTCGGCGCCGAAATTCATTTTTCCGATACGCTGTCCGTCAACGCGGAGTGCCGAAAGCTTGCCATAGGCGATACGCGTTACGCGCTGGTGGAACTGCCGTTCGGCGAAAAGTGGTCGGGCTCGCTGCTTACGCGGCTCCGGTATTTTATGGACGAAACTGAACTTACCCCGGTTATCGCGCATATCTGCCGCTATCCGCAGCTCAGAAAAAATCCCGAAGCGCTGCTTCGTCTGGCGGAAATGGGGTGTTTGCTGCAGGTAAACGCCTCGGCGTTCTGCGATAAAGATTCAAGCGGCTTCGTGTTTGCGGCGCTGAAACATAATCTTGTGCATTGCCTCGGCTCCGATTGCCACAACGTAACCGATCGCGCGCCCGATTTAAAGCGCGCGGAAGAGGCGATCGCGCAGGCGGGGTATGCCGATCGGCTGGAAGAAATCGGGCAGATTATGAAATGCGTTACGGAAGATCGCCCGGTGAAATGCGCGGCGGCAACGCCCGTAAAAAAATTTTTTAACCGTTACAGGTAAACGATGGCGGAAAAAGAGAACGGCAAAAAAAGGATGATTCTCCCGCGCGTTTTCACAACGCTTTTTACGCTGCTGTATCTGGGCTGGATTTTTTCGAATTCGCTGGCTACGGCGCAGCAAAGCGGCGCGACGAGCGGCAAAGTGCGCGACGCCGTGCAGAAAATCGTCGATTTTTTCTTCGGAAAAGGGGAAATTTTCGTTTCGCATCGCTTCATCCGTAAAGCGGCTCATTTTTCCGAATTCGCGCTGCTCGGTTTTCTTGCGTTTTTTATGTATGATACATATTTTTCCGCAAGAAAAAAAGCGACGGCAATCTGCGCTTTTCTCGCGGCGGGAACAACGCTTGCGGGCGGGGCGGCGGATGAGTGCATACAGATTTTCGTGGACGGCAGAGGTCCTTCCGTGTTCGACGCGATGATTGATTTTGCGGGCGGAATCAGCGGCGTTTTTGTGGCGTTGGCGGTGTTTTTTATCGTAAAAAAAGTAAAAAACAGGCATAACCGACGATATTTATAGCAGGAAAACGCGGTAAAAACGCATAAAAAAGGCATAAAATACATAAAAAAACGGCTGTTTTACATACTGAAAGTATGAAAAATAAGGGCTTTTTTTACAGAATTCTGCTGGTTTCCGCGTGTATTTTTATGCCGTTTCTGCTGGGGAACGCAAAAAAATCCGACCTGAAAGAAATTTCGAACCCGTACGCGGGCACGTACGCGTGCAAAGAAATAAAGTACGGCGAACGCGATTTATCGGAATATATTTCGGGCGCGACGCTCGAACTGAAAAACGACGGCACCTACGTGCTTGCGGTGGAAATGAAAAACGGAAAGACGCGTAAAAGCGCGGGCGATTACGAGGTGAACGGCGAAACGATTGCGTTTATCGATAAAACGAAGAAACACGCGCCCCGCCGCGTGTTTTCGCGCAGAAACGACGAAATCGAAGTGGTTACGATGCTGCACGGAAAAACGCTGTATTTTTTATTTGCGCGCGCGTCGTAAAAGCGCGGAGTTTTCCGTAAAAAATAAAGATTGGCGATTTGTTCCGGCGGAAAAAATTTTCTGCCGGAATTTTTCGTTGCATTTTTTTTGTCGCTTCGGGTTGCCTCGCGCGCTTGACAAGCGCATACAAGATAGTGTATAATAATTCCGGCTTGCAACAACATAGGGCTTTGCGGGCGGTAAAAAAGCGGAAAGGAGGCGAGGCGCGTTGAAAGGTTATGTTCATTCTTTCGAATCGTTCGGTACGAGCGACGGACCGGGCATCCGCTTCGTTGTGTTTCTGCAGGGCTGTCCGATGCGCTGTTTGTATTGTCATAATCCCGATACGCGCGAATTTACGGACGGCGGAAAGCGGTTGGGGACGGCGTACGAACCGCGGCAGGTGCTGGACGAGATTTTAAAGTACGAAAAATACATCGCTTCGGGCGGGGTAACGGTATCGGGCGGCGAGCCTCTGATGCAGGCGGAATTCGTAACGGAATTGTTCTCGCTGCTGAAAGAGCGCGGCATTCATACGGCGCTGGATACTTCGGGGTGCGCGTTCGACGCCGCGGACGAAGCGAAAACGAAAACCATCGGAGCGCTGCTGGAAAAAACGGACCTGATTCTGCTGGATATCAAGCATATCGAAAGCGGGGCGCACAAAGTTTTAACGGGGCGCGGCAACGAAAATATTACGTTGTTCGCCCGTTTTGCGGCGGCGCGGGGCAACAAAATGTGGATTCGCCACGTGCTTGTGCCGGGCTATACCGATTCCGACGAAACTTTGAAAAAAATCGGCGAGTTCGCCTGGGGGCTCGGTACGGTAGAAAAAGTGCAGATTCTGCCTTATCATACGCTGGGCAAATCGAAATACGAAAAAATGGGCTTGCCGTATCCGCTGGAGGGCGTGGAGCCGCCGACGGAAGAACGGGTGAAGAACGCGCGGAAAATCATGCGCGAGGCAAAGGAAAACGCGGAAAGAAACGCCGCGGATAAAAGATAACCACGTTTGAAAACAGGGGAAAAGAAGAGGATAACGGGGAAAGA
>DLQW01000072.1 GCA_002474405.1 Christensenella sp. UBA7597
AACGGATAAACTGTGGAAGCGTACGGACTACACGTGGCCTTGCACTTGGTTTACGCCGCGAGTAACGGGCAAGGGCGCATTCAAGAGCGCGTACGACGTAATGAATAACTGGGGGGCGAACCACGGTGCGATTTCTTACGGACATATCGGCGCGGATTTGATCACGATGTGTTCGATGCTGAGAATCCCCGTGTGTATGCACAACGTAGACGAAAAAGACATTTACCGCCCCGCGGCATGGAACGCGTTCGGAATGGACAAAGAAGGGCAGGACTACCGCGCCTGTGCCGCCTACGGCCCGCTGTATAAAAATATTAGATAAACAGTGAGTTTAAAAAATTATAGGGACGCAAGTGGGTGCGTTTTCTGTGTAATAAAAAAATCAATACGCAAACTTTCGCATTTCACTTACTAAAAACTCGTCGGAAAAGGTAGTGTAACCGCGATCAACGCGGCTTGCGCTTACATCGGTATCTCGGCAATGCCCTGCCCATAACATCACGGCTTCCGCGTTACAACCGCACTCTTTCGCGCGAGTGATAAACGTATACCTGAGTTCGTGCGGATGCCTGCCTTGAAATATCAGTTTTAACGTACGTCGGATACTTTCCGCACTCGCCGAAATTGCTTTTTTAAAATCAATCAGATACCATACTTTTTTCAGCATCGGAGAAAGGGGAATTTTCCGCAAAACGTCGGTTTTTCCCTTTCTCGTTTTTTCGGAAACGCAAGTAATGTACGTGCCGTCGAAAGCAGCCGAAGAAAGTTCGCCGATTCTCATACCCGTATACAGCAGTAACAAAATCGCGCCGCAAGTCTTGTCTGCGTATTCGTTTTTTTCTTGCCGCAATAAGCAAAATTCTATGATTTTTCTTTCTTCCTGCATGGTAAAGGCTTTGCCTTTTTTCGCGGAATATCGTTCTAAAACGATTTTGCGCATCGGATTTAAAAGTGCAGGGAAATCTTCCGCGGCGGTAGCGAAGATTGCCGAAAGCATAGTTTTTAACTTGTGTGCAGTGCGATGCTTCCCCGCGTCGGAAAACGAAAATAAATAATTTTGTAGATCCGAACGCTGGATTTTATTCAAAGGCAAATCGCCGAATGCGGGAATCAGTTTCCGTCGCAGCTGCAATGCGTAACCGGCATATGTACTATCTTTCACCACTCGTCTTTTCACGGACAGCCAATCTTCCGCATAATCTTTAAAAAGCGGAAAATCGGACTGTCTTTTTTTATTATCGGCGGCAATCAATTTTTGCAGAAACTTTTCTTTCAACGCGGAAAAATTCTTGTCGGCAATTTCTACGTTGTATCCGTTTCGGCGAAAACGAGCCTGATATAAGCCGTGTTTCGTTGTTCTGCAAGCCACGCTTCTGCCGCATTTTTCCAACAAATTTTGTAAAGCCGGGGGCAGATTTTCGATTTCTGCTTTTGAAAATTTTAATTTTTCGCGGGAGGCATTGTCTGAATTTTTGCACTGCTTTGTGTTTGTAACTTGTTTCAGCGTTTCCAGGGTAATGCTTTCAGCCGCAGCCTTCAATACAATTTGCATTATCTTTTCGCGTTCGGATTCGTTTGGAATCCGTCTGATTCCGTCCAATACCTTTTTTAGCTCTTTGTTTGTCACTTTTTGTCGTTTCACCTTCTTATTTTAAATTTTATTACCGTAAAAACGGCTTAATTTTTCTATCGAAAAAATAGCAAATATTTTTACAATTTTATACTGTTTGAGCGCAGCGCGTAAGCTTGTATAAATACAAGTCGTCGCGGCGTTGCCGCGCCGAAACAAGCTTACGCGCTGCGCCAAAACTCAACCTTACTTCACTAACCTGATAGCAGGTTATAAAAATCGCTTTCAAAACTTTTGCGAAAAGCGGGGCGTTCGCTCGCTGACCCGCTACGGCGAATCGCCCCGTATTACTTTTCGCGTTTTTTTAATGTTGCATTGTTTGTTCCTTTTGTTTTATTTGAAATATGCAGAGGGAGGACCGCTTGAAATTACCCCTCACTTATCCAACTACACGAGAATTAAAAACGTGGCGGTCATTTCGCATCTTTCACAAACTTTTTCCGATACGTAGCTTTTTTGCCTCTCACTGCTTAGAGAATTTTCAAATAGTCGTGGGGGTGTTTCAAGAACAATTTCACACAGATTTTATAATTTTCGAAAAAGACGCACTATTCCATAACTTAAGAAGTTATTTCGTAGTGCGCCACTTCTTGCCATTGTACGACAAAAAAATCTTTACTTTGGGGTCGTTATCATTGTTGACTTTTTCTATCTGCACAATCTGATTAACGAAATTTTTCGATGAAATGTTTCTTCTAAGCAGAAAAAACACCTGACTTGTGTATTTTTCTCACGGAGTTTCTGTTCGTCGAAATGTTTTTTCGATATTTCTCACAAAAATCTTTGCAGGCTCATTCTTCTGCGCCAAATCGTCGTGCGATTTACATTCAAAAGACGTGTTACTTCGAGATAAGTAAGTCCTGCCATATATGCGCATAACGTTTCGTATTCCGCGGCAGTCAGTTTCATCTTCGCTATAAGCCAGTCAACGGCTGTATAATCGTTTTTCTGCTCGTCATCGAGTGTTTTTACAGACTCGCTCGTAATTCGCTCGTCAAGGCTTATTGTGTTGATTATATGTCTTGTATATTGTTTCTCCAAGTATCTGTCCGTATGACGAAAGCAAGCACTTCTGATTGTTATCGTCTTTCCGTATTTTGTAATATAATCGTCGCCGAGTTTCTTACCGATATGCTCACATAAAAATAACATTGCCTCTTGAGCAATGTCGTATGCGTTTGAAAACGGTCTTGTGCTATTTTTGCAGTGATTGATATCGTCTATAAGTCTGACATAAAGATGATTTAAGTCTTTGCCCGCACGGACGATTACTGTTTTAATACAGGTCAAGGCGATAACTTCGCCCATTTTCTGTATGTTTTCTGCCGAGATAACCATATCGTTATCCAAAATGCCTTTGTTTACTTCTTTCATTGTATTTTACCTCCGATTTACTTCGCCTTTCGGCAAAAACGGGGGTAGCACCGGGAAAAGTCGCAATAACAATGTGAGTTAAAGTCGCAATGACGGAAGTCAACGACCAGCAAAAAATTTTACGTTATAATCAGTAATTTCAAAGTTTTCGGTAAAAATTTTTGCCGTTGACTTACGCTTTTCACTGTGCTACAACCACGAGCGAAAGGCGATAAATAGGACGGCAAAACAGCATAGAAAAACCGAGTGTTTGAAACACTCGGTTGAACGTTGAAATGTTATTTAACGTTTGATTTTAAGTCCGAAATAATCTCTTGTATAAAATAAAACGAACTCAAGATTTTCTCTCGGGTTCGTTTTATTCTTGTTTGGTGCCGCTGACCGGACTTGAACCGGTACGTTCTTTCGAACGAGGGATTTTAAGTCCCTTGCGTCTGCCTATTCCACCACAGCGGCATTAAAATTGATTCTTTCAAACATTTTTGTGGTAGTTTCAAACGTGAAATTCACATTTTTTCAACCCAAGGGATTTTAAGTCCCTTGCGTCTGCCTATTCCACCACACGGGCGCAGCTTTGCATCGCTACTGTTAATTATAGCAAACGCAAAAAGAAATGTCAATGATTTTCCCGCCCGCGCCGCAACATTTTGCCAAAAACTTTTTTCGTTGTAAATTACATTTTTTTCGTTACAAATTCCATTGCTTTTCCCTTCCCGTTCGTTTATAATAAAACCGTTGAAACCGTCTCAGGCATATAAAAAATCAGAGGGGAAAACAGCATGAAAAACATCGTAAAAAACAATTATATCGCATCGTTTGACGAAGCCACGGGCGGCTTGAAGCTGTTTGCCGATCCGCTTGACGCCGACGGAATGAACTGGGTGGAAGGCGCGCGTACGTTCGGCGAAATTTATCGGGGCACGCTGCAAAGCTGCGTTGTGCGCAACCTTCCCGCCAATGCGGAAAACGGCGGCGAAGAAGCCTTGGAAATGCAGTCCGTCTATGCAACAAAGCATTTAAAAATCACCGTTACCCGCACGGCGGGCAGTACGTATAAAGAACGTTACGTGTTCGAAAACGCCACGGCGGACGACGTGTTTTTCTCGCGCGGGGCGGCGGGCATTTACATTACGCTGAACGATAGTTACGAAGCGGCAAGCGTGTGCATGAAGCGGCATTGCACGGCGCACATCTGGTGCGGCGGCGAAACAAGCTATATAAACGCGGTGAAAATGGGCGAATATCCCCGTTCGCTGGCGTTGATTCTCACCGAAGGCGCAATCGATTCCTACGGGGTAGAGCGCGATCTTTCGCAGATTTCCAACGATCGCGGCGATTTTATTCTGTACCTGCCGCCGTTTCATTTAAAAAAGGGCGAAAGCACGGCAATCGCTTTCGAAATGCGGTTTTATCCTTACGGAAACGATTCGTTCAAAGCCCTTCTTTCCAAAAAAAACGTGCCCGTCGTCGAAGCGGAAAATTATACGCTGATTCAGGGCGAAAACATAGAGTTTACCGTAAACCGCCCCGATGCGAAAGTACGCCTGCTTTCCTTTGCCGCGGCGCAAAATTTCGGAGGCGGAACACAGGGCGCTCCGGGCGGAACACGGGGCGCGCAGACGGAAAACGCGGCAATAAATCCGGCAACAAACGCGTTGAAAAATACAGGTAAGTCGGAACCGTTGCGTACGGAAACAAAGAACGGCAGAACGTACGTAACGTACGTTCCCGAAGCCACGGGGGAGTATGTCTTTGCCGTCGAAGCGGCGGGCAAGCGCGCGAAAGCCGAATTTTTCGTGCAGATTCCGCTTGACAGGCTGATTGAAAACCGCGTGAAATTCATTATAGAAAAACAGCAGTTTTCTTCCGCGGGCGATCCGCTGGACGGCGCGTATATGATTTACGATAATCAGGATAAGTGCCTTGTATACGACGAGCTGTTTCCCGATTACAACGCCAGCCGCGAACGCCTCGTCATGGGGTTGCTGGTGGCGAAATATCTGCAGTACCGCCCGGACGATCGCGCGGCGCGCGAAAGCCTCATGCGATATTATGGTTTTGTGCGGCGCGAATTTTTCGATGAAGAGAGCGGCGCCGTATACAACGCGGCGGGCAAAAATCCGAAGGCGAAGCGGCTGTACAACGCGCCGTGGATGTCCGTTTTCATGATGGAAATGTATAAAGCCACGGGCGATAAAGCGTTCCTCGAAAGAATGGTGCGCCTGCTGCGCGTGTACTATTCCGTAGGCGGAGAAAATTTCTATCCCAACGGACTTTCTCTTTTCGAAACGGTAACCGTGCTGCGGCAGGCTGGCATGACGGCAGAGGCGGCGGAAATTCAGGCGTATTACAAAACGCATGTGGAAAACATCGTGAAAAACGGCACGAATTACCCGGAACACGAAGTGCGTTACGAACAGACCATCGTAACGCCCGCCGTCATGATGCTGGCGCAGTATTATATGCTTACAGGCGATAAAAAGCTGGTGGAAGAATGTCGCAGGCACGTGCGCGTGCTCGAACGGTTCAACGGCGATCAGCCGTCGCATTATCTCAACGAAATTTCCATGCGCCACTGGGACGGCTACTGGTTCGGCAAGTGCATGATTTACGGCGATACGCTGCCGCACTCCGCTTCCGTGCACACGTCCGACGCGTTTTTGCATTACGCCCGCATTTCGGGCGACGAAACCTATCGCAAACGCGCCGTCCGCGGGGCGAGAAACGTGCTCAGTCTGTTCCGGGCGGACGGTTCCGCTTCCACGTCGTATCTGTACCCGCTCACCTGCAACGGCACGCGCTGCGAATTTTACGATTATTTCGCCAACGAGCAGGACGGGTATCTGTACTTTCTCATTAAATTTTTCGGCGTCCTCGGCGGAAACGAAGCGCTGTAATAAAAAACGCAATCGCGTATCACGAAAATACATAAAATACACAACAGCACACAAGCCGCGGGTTTTTGAACAAAACCCGCGGCTTGTGTGGTATCTTCCGGCAAACTTATTTTTCCGGCAAATACTTGTACGCGAAAAACAGCGCGAAATCCTGGTCGTTGCAGAGGGGATCGAACCTTTCTCCGCGCACGCCGTTCACTTCAAGCGGATACAGCCTCGCGCAGCTTGCCGTGCCGTCGCGCATAAACAGACACAAACAATTCCGAAGTCCGCACACCCCGCGTTTCAGAAGTTCGTCGTCTCCCGTCGCTTCCGCGTATTTTATGTAGTCTATCGAACTCAGAGAACTCCAGTAGTGCGGCAGAGTATCGCCGAACGTATGAATCAGCCCGAACCAGTAATCGTCCCAGTAGCGCACCGCGATATTATTCAGCATATAATGCGGCTGGACGCCGTCGAAGCGTTCCAGCGCGGCAAGGTGCGGCTGAATTTCGCGCAGATACCGTTCGTCTTTCGTCAAAAGATACGCGTCGAAAATAAACGATACCGCGGGCGTTACGATCGTCTGTTCGTAATTCACCTCGTGTTTGGGGTAATTCACGCCGCGCGCCACGATTTTTTCCACGTGCGCAAGAAACCGCTTCCGCAATTTTTCGCTTTCTTTCTCAAGCCCGTTCGCCTTGAACGTCTCAATCAAATCGCGCACGAAAATGCCGTTGGGGTAAAAATTCTCTCCGCCCCGCTCGTAGTACGCCGCCATAATTTTATACGCGTCGTAAAGCAATGTTTTATCGCCCAGCACGGGATACGTTTCCGCCAGCAGCAGCGAAACCCACGGAAAGTTATACAGCCGCAGCCACGAGCTGTACTTATCGGCGAAATTAAACACTTCGCCCGTCTTTTCGTCGTACACTTCGCGCCGCACGAACGCCGCCGCCTTTTTCAAAGCCGATAAAAATTTCCCGTTTTCGTGCGTTTGCAGATACCGCGCAAGCATAATCGTCATGCCCAGCCGCTCGCGCTGCGCGTTCATATCGGAAAACTGTTCGTCGTAGTACTGCCTGCCGCTCTCCGCGTCATAGCACAAAAACGCGCCGTCCAGAGCGTTCCCCGCCTCGTTGTACTGCTGTTTTTCCACGATAAATTCCAGCCGCCGCGCAAGCACCGTTTCTATCGGCTCGGAAACAAACACTTTCGCAAACGTCTTGTTTTCGCCGTCCGCGCCGTAAGTAAACGAAATTTTATGCTCGCCGGGCGTGTCCGCAGTAAATACAAATTCCGTCCGATTTCCGCGCCGTTCGCAAGAAATCAAGAGCAGGTTGGTTTCCGCCGCAATTTCGCCGCCCGCCGCGTTTTCGACGGTGATATGCACCCGTTCGCCCGTAAAATACGTGAAATTATCCGCCGTAATCGCCGCGCAATGGGGGAAAGTAGCGATTTTACGCATGAAATCCGCTTTGCCCGCGTGGGGGAACAGCACATACGCAAAAACGTATTCCTCGCCGGGGCGCAATGTTTTAACGTCGAGATTCGCCGTAAAATAACCGCGGTCGTTGCTCTTGCAGCCGTTTTGCGAATAAGAAGTCGCTCCGCCCTGCGTGAAAACAAGCCCCAGATTCTTATCGCTTTCGCCCATTTTCAGGGCGCATACCCACGAAGAATCTTCGCCGCACCAAAGGTGCGCCGTACAGCGGGAAGTCATGCACGTGGCGGCGTCGTAATAATCGTCGTAGAAATTGAAATGCACGCCGAGGTCGCCTTCAAGAAAGAACTTCTGCCAGCGCGAAACGTTTTTAATCGCGGTTTTCACAAAGAGATTTCCGCTTTCGTCAAACGAATACTCCGTGCGCGCCGTAAGTTCGGCAAACGTTTCCGCGGCTTCCGCCGTCCGCGGGCGCGTCTGGTTCTGTTCGGTATGGTATACGGCAACGGCGCCGGTTTCGTTTTCTTCGAAATGATCCAAAATAAAATCGCGGGAAACGCCTTCGGTAAAATCTTTGCCGTCCGGATAAAATTTAAGATTGTGCGAAAAGACGGGCTCGCCGAACGAAAGGGGAGGTTTCACCCAGTTCATCGCATGCGGATCGTCGTTTAAACGCAGGCAGGAAATTCCGCCCGTCGCAGGATCGAAAGAGACGTCGAAAACGTCGTTTTTCATACACTACCCCCGTAAAATGAAATGATATAAGATAAAAATGCAATCAAAAAAACGATAAAATAAACGCCCTTGAAAGCAAGGCTTTCAAGGGCTTGGAGGCGCCACCCGGATTTGAACCGGGGCATAAAGGTTTTGCAGACCTTTGCCTTACCGCTTGGCTATGACGCCGGATATTCAGATTAAAAAAAATCCGGTGCGGATTTTTCGTTGGAGCGGGAAACGAGACTCGAACCCGCGACATTCACCTTGGCAAGGTGACGCTCTACCACTGAGCTATTCCCGCATATAAAGGAAAAATCCGCACCGATGGTGGAAGTTATAGGGATCGAACCTATGACCCTCTGCTTGTAAGGCAGATGCTCTCCCGGCTGAGCTAAACTTCCGTTTGCATCAAAAGCTTATATACTATACCATATCCGAAAAAGAATTGCAAGCGTTTTTCGGGGGGATTTGCAAAATTTTCCGTAAAAAATTTTTTCGCCTTCGATTCAGGCTTCCCCTTGCCTGAAAAAAATTCAGTGAACTTCATTTTTTCGGCAAAAATGGTCAGCCGCTTCGTGGCTTCCACTTGGGGGCTTTTCTTGCCGAACTGCCGTTTTACGGCAGCTTCGGCAGCCTGCTCCTTGCGAAGCAAGGTGGTGAGGGGCAGTTTCGCTAACGAATCGGTTCTTTTTATAATCTTTGCCTCAATCATTATATTCCGCCCGCGCTTTTTTTGTTCCCGTAAATTTCCCACAGCACCGCGGCAAGCCCCTCCGAAATAATTTCCGCCATCGAATACACAAGGTGAAACCGCGTGGAATTCAACAGCCCGAAATTATTCACCGATTTTTCCGCCACGATTCCCATCACGGAAATATCGCCTATCGCGCCCAGCTTCTTGTTCGCGCCCGCGCCGGGCAGCAGCGCGTTGTCGTTTATTTTCACCAGCCCCACGTCTCCCGCGCCTCCCACGGCGGCGTCCACCGCCAGAATTTTCTTTCCCGCGTGCGTGTCTTTTAAAAACGAGCGGAGGTAGGGGATTTCTTTCGCCGTAACGGGCGAGGGTAGCGTTCCGTACACAAACACGGGCAGCCCGCGCGTTTTGTATTGTAGCATCGATCCGCACACGGGCCCCAGCGAATCGCCGATGGCAAGATCGCTCCCCACGCACACGATTACGGGCATTTCCCCGTCCAGAAATTTTTCCGCCGCGGCGCTCACGCCGTCCGCCGCCAGTTTATTGAATATATGAAACGTGTATTCCATCCTGTTGCTCCTTGTATCCGGAAATCTTCGCGCCGGAAAACGATTGCGCCCGAAAGCGCCGTGCGGCGCCCGGCAAAACGTACAACCGCGATTATTGCCGTAAAATTTATCCGCTAAACGGCAAACCGCGCGAAAAAGCTTGAAAAATTTTTCCGTTCGTGTTATACTTGTATCGCAAAACGTGAAAAATTTCTTTCCGGAAGGGAAAAGGAGAAAAATCGATATGCGGTTATCCGGCGCGGCTCAACTGAATTTTTCCGCGGCGTTGCTTGCGGGCGGCGGACAATACGTGCCCGACATCATCTGCGCGGCGGCGCTGCTGATATTTACCATGATCGGCGCAAAAAAGGGCGCCATCGCTTCGGTGATCGGGCTTTGTTCCACCGTGCTTTCGCTGGCGGCGGCATATTATCTTGCCGTGCCCGCGGCAAACCTGCTGAACGAAATGTTCGGCGTGTATCAGAAATTCGGCGAAAATTTCTGGTACGTCGTGGGCGGCATCGCCGTGTTCGTGCTCTGCAAGCTTCTTTTGGGGCTCATCGCGCGCGTCCTTACGAAAATCGCCAACAGCATCAAAGCCGTGGGCGCGGTAAACACGCTGCTCGGCGCGGCGGTCGGCTTTCTGAAAGCGGGGATTCTTATTCTCGCCGTGCTCGCGGTGCTTTCCGTACTGCCCGAAACGCTTTCTTTCGTCCCGAAAGTGCAAGCCGCCATCGACGAAACGTTCTTCGTGCATACGCTGCGCGACAACAACCCGCTTTTAACGTGGCTTCTGAAAGCCATCGACCGCGCGAAAGAGGGGCTCGGCACGGAAGCCGCATGGCAGCTTCCTTAAAAGTTATCCACATTTCCACACGAAAAGCGAACAAAATTTTGCTTTTTGCAAAAAATAATTTCCGGAAATCGGGCGGGGTATCCACATTTTTAAAATAAACCTTGTGGATAACCCGAAAAATACGGTGGAAAGCGCGCGATTACGGTGGATAACCTGCGAAAAAACAAAAACGGGCGGTGGATAAGTTTTTATGGAAAAAACAAACGTATGGGCGGCGGCGGAAAACGCCCTGAAAGTGCCGCAGAAATACGGGTTTACCTACGAATATACATACGATAAAGGCTCCGATTCTTCGTGCGTGTACATCCATCGCTTTAAAAAGGGCGCGGACCGCTTCGAACTGCGCGTGCTCTCCGGCGCGGAAAGCGTTTCCGTGGTGGCGTTCGCGGGCGGAGAATATATCTTCCCCGATTTGAAAAAGAAGTACAAAAAATTATGGCGTGCAAGCGCGCGCGGACGCGGGATAGCGCGGCTGTTCGGCAAACGCACGCAAAATCAACTCTGGGATTTTTATGCCGCCGCGCTGGAAAAGGAAGCGGAAAGCGGCGCGATTTTCGGCATCCCCGTCTGAACCCGCGGCGCGAAAGGGGGCAATCCGTCGAAAAACAGGCAGAAAACAACGACTGCCGGGGTATAACGCCGGGATATAGCGCGCGATATAACAAACGATATGTGCGTATATAAAAGCAAATATAAAGAATCATAAATAGCCCGAAACGGGCAGCGGAAGCCGTGAAAAAGAAAAATTCACGGTTTTTTCATGTAAATTTTTATGTTCAAACTGTTTACACCGGTGAAATTTTGTGGTATAATTATAATCGAAAGAAAAAGGGTTTCTTCAAAAATCAGGCGGCAAAGCAGGCAGAAAATCCGCTTCGCCCGAAAAAAAATTACAAAAAAAAGAAAAATCTTAAGGAGATATACCGCAATGTTCGAAGTAAAAACCAACCTTACGAAAAACAAGAAAGTATTGCAATTCGTGAAAGACAGCGCAGAGCTTGCCCAGCCCGATAAAATCGTGTGGATCGACGGCAGCGAAGCGCAGCGCGACGCACTCCGCGCCGAAGCGGTGGCTACGGGCGAAATGATCAAGCTGAACGAAAAGCTTCTGCCCGATTGCTATCTGCACAGAACCGCAGAAAACGACGTAGCCCGCGTGGAAGATCGTACGTTCATCTGCTCCAGAAAAGAAGAAGACGCTATGCCTCATTCCATCGTAAAATGGATGGATCCGCAGAAGGCGTATAAGCTGGTAGGCGAAATCGCCCGCGGCAAGATGAAGGGCAGAACGATGTACGTTATTCCCTATTCGATGGGCGTCGTAGGTTCGCCGTTCTCCAAAATCGGCATCGAAGTAACCGATTCCATCTACGTTGTTCTCAACATGGAAATCATGACGCGCGTCGGCGTTGATTGCTACGAACAGCTCGGCGAAAACGGCGATTTCGTGAAAGGCTTCCACTGCAAGTGCGACGTCGATCCCGAAAAGAGATATATCATGCACTTTCCCGAAGACGATACCATCGTATCCGTCAACTCGGCTTACGGCGGAAACGTTCTTCTCGGCAAGAAATGCTTCGCGCTTCGTATCGCTACCTACCTCGGCAAGAACGAGGGCTGGATGGCGGAGCACATGCTCATCCTCGGCTGCAAGCGTCCTCAGGATAAAGAGATGAAGTACGTTGCGGCTGCGTTCCCTTCCGCCTGCGGCAAAACCAACCTTGCCATGCTGATTCCGCCCGAAGAATACAGAAAAGCGGGCTACGAAATCAAGACGGTCGGCGACGACATCGCGTGGATCAGAGTGGGCGAAGACGGCAGACTCTGGGCGGCGAACCCCGAAAACGGTTTCTTCGGCGTAGCTCCCGGCACCAACGAACATTCCAACCCCAACGCGCTTGCCGCTACGAAGAAAGGCACGATTTTCACGAACGTTGCGTATAACCCCGAAGATGGCACCGTTTGGTGGGAAAAACTTACGAAAGAAGCTCCCGCGCACCTTATCGACTGGAAGGGCAACCCTTGGACGCCCGATATGAACGCGGACGGCAAGCACCCTGCGGCGCATCCCAACTCCCGTTTTACGGCTCCGGCAGTCAACTGCCCTTGCCTTTCGGAAAACTTCAATTCCAAGACGGGCGTACCTCTTTCCGCGATTATCTTCGGCGGCAGAAGAGCTACCACCACTCCGTTGGTATATCAGTCGAGAGACTGGAACCACGGCACGTTCGTAGGCACCATCATGTCCTCGGAAACGACGGCGGCTGCCACGGGCGCGGTAGGCGTTCTTCGCCACGATCCTATGGCGATGAAGCCTTTCATGGGCTACTCGGTAGATCAGTACTTCCGGCACTGGATCGATATGGGCGCGAAAGTCGAAAAAGATAAGCAGCCCAAAATCTTCAACGTAAACTGGTTCCGTCAGGACGAAAACGGCAACTTCATGTGGCCCGGTTTCGGCGACAATATGCGCGTGCTCGACTGGATTTTGGATCGTTGCGAAGGCAAAGCGGACGCACAGGAAACGGCGATCGGCTATGTTCCTTATGCGAAAGATATCAACGTGAAGAACACGGACGTTACGGAAGAAACGCTGGATAAGCTGCTGTACGTGGATAAAGAACGCTGGGCGGCGGAAGCGGAAGAAATCGAGAAGTATTACGACGATAACTTCGGCGATAAACTTCCCAAAGAAATCCGCGAAAATCTTGAAACGCTTAAAGCCAACTGCAAAAAATAAAAACGCGGCTTACTGAGCCGGCAGAAAAAAAGACGACTGTTTCATTACAGCCGTCTTTCATTTTTTCATTCAAAATCGCGCATACTGCGCGTATGGCTACGCGCGTCATATTGCACAGCGATCTAAATAATTTCTACGCCTCGGTGGAGTGCCTCCGCCGCCCCGAAATCCGCGATAAGCCCGTGGTGGTTACGGGCGCGAAAGAAGAGCGCCACGGCGTGGTGCTCGCCAAAAACGCCGCGGCAAAAGCGGCGGGCGTAAAAACGGGCGACGTCTGTTGGGAAGCGCGGCAGAAATGCGGCTCGTCGCTTGTGGAAATCCCCGCCGATTTTCCCGAATATCTCCGTTATTCCAAAAAAGTGCGGCGCATTTACGAGGACTATACCGACCGCATCGAGGCGTTCGGCATCGACGAGTGCTGGCTTGACGTAACGGCAAGCCGTCGCCTGTTCGGCAGCGGCGTGCAAATCGCCGAAATCATCCGCCGCCGCGTCAAAGAAGAGCTCGGCTTAACGGTCAGCGTGGGCGTCAGTTATAACAAAATTTTCGCCAAGCTCGGCTCGGATATGAAAAAGCCGGACGCGGTAACCGAAATCACGCCGGAAAACTACCGCGAAACGGTGTGGAAGCTCCCCGCGGCGGATTTGTTATACGTGGGCGCCGCCACAAAAAAGCAGCTGCAACGGCTCGGCATAAAAACCATCGGCGACCTCGCAAACGCCGACGAAGCGCATTTAAAAAACAAACTGGGCAAACGCGGCGCGGTGCTGCGCGCCTTTGCCAACGGCGCCGACGATTCCCCCGTGCTCAACGTGGAGGAGGAGCGGAACATCAGATCCGTCGGCAATTCTCTCACCGCCTGCCGCGATTTCGAAACGCCGGAGGACGTAAAAGCCGTGCTCGCGCTGCTTTCCGACGCAGTATGTTCAAGGCTCCGCGAAGCGGGCGCCCGCGGCGGCGGAGTTTCGATAAGCGCGCGCTCGTCCGCGCTCGTCGTTTATCGTAAACAGGGGAAGCTGCCGCGCGCAACCTCGCACGCGCCGGACGTAGCCAAAAAGTCGTTCGAACTTTTCGCCGCGGTATACCCGTGGCAGGAGAGCGTGCGCAGCGTGGGCGTCAGCGTGTACGATCTGAAATTCGGCGAAACGCAGACGGATTTTTTCGGCTTGATCGACGGCGAATCGTGCGGCGATGCCGAAAAGAAAAAGCGGCTGGATGCGGCGGTGGATAAACTGCGCGAAAAATACGGCAACGCCGTCATCCGGCAGGCGATCGTTTTAAAAGATAAGCGGCTGAGCGGCGCCGATATCAAAGCCGAACACACCGTTCACCCCGTATCGTTTTTCAAAAACGGCGTATAACGTCCGAAAACGTTCCGAAACGGCGGAAAACCGAAGCAAAAAGGTTGATTTTGCGGCAAAAAAATGCTATAATAAAAACCTGCAAAGCAACAAACGGAGTATTTTCGCAATATGAACGACGAATTTTTTTCTTACGAACTGATTAAAACCGATTCGAAAACGGGCGCGCGCGCGGGGGTATTGCATACGCCGCACGGCGATATAGAAACGCCCGTGTACATGCCCGTAGGCACGCAGGCAACGGTGAAAGGGGTATTCCCGCGCGATCTGAAAGAGGCGGGCTCGCAGATTATTTTATCCAATACCTACCACCTGTATATGCGCCCCGGCGATGAGCTGATAAAAAAGGCGGGCGGCTTGCACAAATTCATGAACTGGGATCGCCCGATTCTCACGGACAGCGGCGGCTTTCAGGTATTTTCGCTTGCCAAACTCAACAAAATCACCGACGCGGGCGTGGAATTTTCCTCGAACGTGGACGGCAGCAAACACTTTTTCACGCCCGAAAAGGCAATGCAGGTAGAAGAAAACCTCGGCGCTGACATCATCATGGCGTTCGATCAGTGCAGCGAATACGGCTTCACGTACGATCAGGCGAAAGCGGCGATGCTCCGCACGGGCAACTGGCTGGAACGCTGCTACAAAGCGCACGAAGCAAGCGGCAGAAAGCAGCAGGCGCTCTTTCCCATCATACAGGGCAACGTGTTCAAAGATCTGCGCGCCGAAAGCCTGAAACGCTGCGAACCGTTCGTAACGCACGGCATCGCCATCGGCGGACTTTCGGTAGGCGAACCGAAAGAAATCATGTACGACGTCCTCGATTTTCTGCAGGATAAAATGCCCGGCGACGTTCCCCGTTACCTGATGGGCGTGGGCTCGCCCGATTGCCTCATCGAAGGCACGATCCGCGGCGTGGATATGTTCGACTGCGTTCTTGCCACGCGCATCGCGCGCAACGGCACGGCAATCACCTCTCACGGCAGAGTGGTGGTGCGCAACGGCAGATACAAAGAGGACTTCACCCCGCTCGATTCCGAGTGCGATTGCTACTGCTGCAAGCACTACACGAAGGCGTATCTCCGCCACCTCGTCAACACGGGCGAAATGTTCGGCGCCATGCTTTTGTCGCTGCACAACATCACGTTCCTGCACAAACTGATGCACGGCTTGCGCGAGGCGATTTTAGGCGACTACGTTCTCGATTTCCGCAAGGAATTTTACGAAAAATACGGCGGCGAGGGCAAGTGGTAAGGTAAGGGCGCAGCCCTTAACCCCGGGGTTTGCACCCCGTTCAGTGCGTGAGCGTTGTTTTGCCGCCGCGTAAATTTAAATCAACCCGGGCAATATAACCCGAGTCGAAAAGCGAAAAAATTATGGAAAAACAAAAAAAGAAAAAAGGGCTTGTCAAACGCTTTTTCTCGTACTACAAGCCGTATAAAAAAGGATTCGTATTCGATTTGTTCTGCTCGTTCGTCATCGCGGCGTGCAATATGTTCTACCCGATGGTGGCGCGCGAAGTCATGGATAATTTCGTGCCCAACCGCAATTTAAAACTCATTATCGTGTGGGCAGCGGTACTTGCGCTCATCTACATTTTAAAGAGCATTCTCACGTATATCGTAACCTATTTCGGGCACGTGCTGGGCGTAAAAATTCAGGGCGATATGCGCCGCGAACTTTTCCGCCACGTGGAAACGCTTTCGTTTTCCTACTTCGATTCGCATAAAACGGGCGGAGTCATGTCCCGCATCGTCAACGATTTGTTCGAAGTTTCCGAACTGGCGCACCACGCCCCGGAGGACGTGTTCAATTCGCTGCTTTCCATCGTCGGCGCCATCGTCATGGTGTACACGCTGAATCCGATTCTCGCGCTGATGATCGTTATCTACGTGCCTTTCATGGTGTTTTTTGCCGTCAAAGCGCGCCACAACATGTCGAAAGCCAGCGCGAAATCCAGAAAAAAAATCGCCGTGCTCAATTCCGAGCTTGAATCGTCCGTTTCCGGCGTGCGCGTAACGAAAGCGTACGACGCCGAAGAAAACGAAGATAAAAAATTCGATAAAGCCAACGGCGAATTCAAGCGCGCCCGCGCGGAAATGTACAAGGCGATGGGCGTGTTCCAGTGCGGCATGTCCGCGTTCAATGATTTTCTGTACCTGCTCGCGCTTGTTTCCGGTTCCCTGTTCTGCTACTTCGGCAAAATCACCGTGGCGGATTTAACGGCGTATATTCTGTATATCAATATGCTGCTTTCGCCGTTGCGCACGCTGATCGCCATGTTCGAACAAATCGACGAGGGCGCCACGGGCTTCCGGCGCTTCTGCGATCTCATGGATACCCCCTCCGAATACGAACCGGAACACCCCGTGAAAGCCGATTTAAACGGCGACGTCTGCTACGAAAACGTTTCGTTTTCCTATAAAACCAAAGAGGAACCGGACGAGGACGAAGAAAAGACGGCGGAGGCGGAAGAAACGGAACAAGCCGCGGGCGAAGCGGTGCTCAAAGGCGTTTCGTTCACGGCGAAAAAAGGGCAGACGATTGCGTTCGTCGGTCCGTCGGGCGGCGGAAAAACCACCATCTGCCACCTGTTGCCGCGCTTTTACATGCGCGACGGCGGCAAAATCACCATCGGCGGCACCGATATCAACGACGTCTCCGCGCACGATCTCCGCAAAAACATTGCCGTGGTCGCGCAGGACGTGTTCCTGTTTTCGGGCACCATCCGCGATAACATCGCCTACGGCACCGAAAACGCCACAGAAGAAGAAATTATTTCGGCGGCGAAACGCGCCAACGTGCACGATTTCGTGGAAAGTCTGCCGCACGGCTACGATACCGAGGTGGGCGAACGCGGCGTGAAGCTTTCGGGCGGACAGAAACAGCGAGTTTCCATCGCGCGGGCGTTTCTGAAAAACCCGCCCATTCTCGTGCTGGACGAAGCCACCAGCGCGCTCGATAACGCCACGGAAATGCAGATTCAGTCGGCGCTGAACGAACTTTCGAAAGGCAGAACCACGTTCGTGGTGGCGCACCGGCTTTCCACCGTGAAAAACGCGGACGAAATTCTGGTGGTGGAAAACGGCAACATCACCGAGCGCGGCACGCACGAAACGCTCGCCGCGGGCAACGGCTTGTACGCGAAGCTGTACCGCTACCAGTTCCGCGAAAATTAAGCCGTACGGGTGAAAGTACGCATAAATTTTTTCATAACGCGCATACTTACGGCAAGCCCGGAAGAAACCGGGCGGTTACAGGGAGGAATGGAAAAGTTATGGAAAAATTTTTAATCGGGGCGCTCGTAGGCGGAATCGCGGGCGCGTTGGTCGTGTCCAACAACGCGAAGATGCGCACGCTCGTAAAAAAAGGCGAGGACGAACTCAAGGAAAAAGTCGGCTCTATGGTGGATGAAAAACTTTCCGCCATGCTGAAAAAGTGCGACGACGCGAAAAACGCCGCGCAGGAACCGCAGGCGGGCGCGCAACAATCGCAACAAGGCGGCGAAACCGCAACGGGCGAAGAGAGCGATAAAAAGAAAAGCAAGAAGAAAGATTCGAAAAAAGAATAAAAAAACGGTGAAAATCGGCAAAGAAGCGGCGAAACGGTAGACAAACGCCGCTTTTTATGTTATACTGAATCAAATGGTTACAAAACGCATAGCGGCATTCGATATAGGCAATAAAAGAATCGGCGTGGCGATTTCCGATCCGTTCGGCGAATACGCGGTGCCGTGCGATACGTACGTGCGCACGGGGCGGCTTTCCGAGGACGTCTCGGCGGTTGCGAAAATCGCCGAAGAAAAGGGCGCGCAGGAAATCGTGTGCGGCTTGCCCGTCAATGCGGACGGCACGGAAAGCGCGCAGACGGCGCGCACGCGCAGGTTTATCGAAATTTTAAAAAAAGAAACGGCGTTGCCCGTATTCGAAGAGGACGAACGCTACACCACGCAGGCGGCGAAAGAAACGCAGATCGCGGCGGGCGTGGGGCGCAGGGATAAGAAGAAAACCATCGATTCCATCGCGGCTTCGTATATTCTGGAAACGTATCTGTTAAAAAAGAAGAAAGAGGAAAAAATTATGAAAAAAGAAGAGCAATTCGAAGAAAACGAAGAAGAACACATCATCACCCTGACGGACGACGAAGGAAACGAAGTGGAATATTACCATATCGCCACGTTGCCGTACAAAGGGGAAACGTATTGTTTCTTCCAGAAAGCGGAACCGGAAACGGAAGAAGAGGAAGAAGAGGTGGTGATTTACCGCCTTTCCGGCGAGGACGAAAACGCCGAACTGCAGCCGCTTGAGGACGACGCGCTGATGGACGAAGTCTTTGCGGAATTCTGCAAAGAATACGAAGCGTACGAAAACAGCGACGAAGCGGCAAAACTCGACGGCGCCGACTAATCCCGCCTTGTTTTAAGCCTTCCCCTTGCCTGAAAAAAATTCAGTAAACTTCATTTTTTCGGCAAAAATGGTCAGCCTATTTCATAGGCTTCCCCTTGGGGGGAAGCTCTGCCACGTAGTGGCGGTGATGAGGGGCGT
>DLQW01000006.1:0-8807 GCA_002474405.1 Christensenella sp. UBA7597
ATGCGGGGAAATCCGTTGCGGCGGGTGCCGTTTGTTGCGCCTCTTGTTGTGCCGCTGCGGCGGCTTTGGCTGCCTGCCGCGCCGCTTCTTTTGCCACAAGGCGTTGTTTCGCCTCTTCCATCATCTTCTTTTGATCTTCGGGAGAAGCGCAGCCGCCGTGGCATTTACCGCACAGCGCGCAGCTCTTGCAGCCCGCGCCGCAGGAGGATTTGCCCTGTTTTTTATCTTTAATCAGTTTTACGGCGATTGCCGCAAGCGCCGCGAATAAAACCACGGAGATTATGATTGTTGCCAGATTGTTCTGAATCCATTGCCACATAAAAGGCACCTCCTCAGATTATTGTAAGTATTTTTTCGGCGATTTAAACGGTTTGAAAAAATAAATTTTTTGCAGACATAGGGGGAAATGATATAAGTTTTAAACAGACCTCTCTCGGCTCGCTTATGCTCGCCACTCTCCCCAAAGGGGAAAGCAAGTACGGGAGCTGCTCGCCACTCTACTTGCCGAGATTGCCTTAAAACGGCAATTCGACAAGGGTTCCCAAAGGGGAAAGCGAGTACGGGAGCTTCGCGCCGCTTTACTTGCCGTGTTGTGGATAACGGCACCCCTCACCACCTTGCTTCAAAAGGAGCCTCCCCCCAAGGGGAAGCCGCGTAGCGGCTGACAATTTTTGCCGAAAAAAATGAAGTTCGCTGAATTTTTTTTCAGGCAAGGGAAAGCCTCAATTTAAGGCAGAAATCTGAATTGACCTCTCTCGGCTCACTGTCGTTCGCCACTCTCCCCAAAGGGGAAAGCAAGGGGACGGCGGTTCGTTTTTGCCGATAAAGAAATCCTCTCCCCGAAAGTTGCGGATTCGGGGAGAGGGGGAAAAGCAGGAATTATTTCGTTACTTTTACCTTTTGTTCAAGGTGTTCCGCTTCTTTATAGGGGCGAACCAGCAGGTACACGATGCCGGCAATCAAAGCCAGAGCAAGGATGAACGTAAGCACGCCTACGAAGCCGCCTACCGCGTTATGATTGAACATTGAGAACACGTTGTAGAAGATGAACGAGATTACGTACGCGAATCCGCACTGATAGCCGATGGCGCCCCACGTCCATTTCGGGTTGTTCATTTCACGCTTGATTGCGCCGATAGCCGCGAAGCAGGGTGCGCAAAGCAGGTTGAAGATAAGGAACGAATAGCCGCTGATCTTCGTGAACGCTTCCGCGATGCCTGCGGAATCGCCGTAAAGAATACCCATCGTGGCAACGATGTTTTCCTTTGCCACAAGTCCCGTAACCGAAGCCACGGTTGCTTGCCAGTTGCCGAAGCCGATAGGCGCGAAAATCCATTTCAGCGCGTTGCCGATCTTGGCAAGGATGCTGCCGTCGATGGCTTCTTCGTCGAGAAGTCCGAACGAGCCTTCAGCCCAGCCGAAGCGGCTCAGGAACCAGATAACCACGGTGGAAAGCAGAATGATCGTACCCGCTTTCTTGATGAAAGACCAGCCTCTTTCCCACATGCTGCGAAGCACGTTCTTCACAGAGGGAAGGTGGTATGCGGGAAGCTCCATAACGAACGGAGCGGGATCGCCCGCGAAGGCTTTCGTCTTTTTAAGAATGATACCGGAAATAATGATGGCGCCCATACCGAGGAAGTACGCGGAGGGAGCAACCCACCATGCGCCGCCGAAGATAACGCCCGCGATCATCGCGATGAACGGTACTTTCGCGCCGCAGGGGATGAACGTCGTCGTCATAATCGTCATACGTCTGTCGCGCTCGCTTTCAATCGTACGCGAAGCCATGATGCCGGGAATACCGCAGCCCGTGCCGATCAGCATAGGAATGAACGATTTGCCGGATAAGCCGAATTTACGGAAGATTCTGTCCAGCACGAACGCGATACGCGCCATGTAGCCGCAGCCTTCGAGGAAGGCAAGGAAGATGAACAGAACGAAAATCTGAGGAACGAAGCCGAGCACCGCGCCTACGCCGCCGATGATGCCGTCTACAAGAAGGCTTTCCAGCCAGGGCGCGCAACCCGCTTTTTCAAGCCCTTCGGTGGCAAGTGCGGGAATACCCATCACCCATACGCCGTAGTCGGCGGGATCGGGTTCCGCAAACTCGTATTCGACGAGAATGCCGTTTACCATGGTAAGGGAATAGGGGGAGTCTTTCGTGGTAACGTTGTAGTAAGCGGTTTTTTCGCTTTCCACAAGCGTTTCTTCGTCGGTTACGGTGTAGGTGATTTCCGCATAGCCGTCAAGCGTTTTCACGTCTTCTACGAATTTCGCAACCGCCGTTTTTGCCGCTTCCGCATCGAAATCTTCGCTTTCGGTATCGATAGCCGCTTCTAAGGATTCGGTATCGTAGCCTTTTTCTTTCGCAAAGTCTATGTAAGCGGAAAGCACTTCGTCGGCGCCGCCGAAATCTTCGGAAGCCGCTTCGTATTTGCTCTGACCGATGCCGAGAAGGTGGAAGCCGTCGCCGAACACGCCGTCGTTCACCCAGTCGGTAGCCCAGCCGCCCACCGTGGTTACGGAAATGAAGTATACAAGGAACATAATCACCGCGAAAATGGGAAGCGCCCAGATGCGGTGCGTTAAAACGCGGTCGATTTTATCGGACGTGGTCATTTTTACCTTGCTCTTCTTTTTATAGCAGGCTTTGATGACTTCGCCGACGAATACGTAACGCTCGTTGGTGATGATGCTTTCCGCGTCGTCGTCCAGTTCTTTTTCCGCCGCGACGATGTCCGTTTCGATATGATCGAGCGTTTCCTGAGGCAGGTTGAGTTTCGCGCGCGCTTTTTCGTCGCGTTCGAAGAGTTTTACCGCGTACCAGCGCTGCTCGTTTTCGGGCAGGTTATGTACCGCCGCTTCTTCGATGTGCGCGATGGCGTGTTCCACAACGCCCGAATAGGTGTGATGGGGAACGGTTTTGCCTGCTTTCGCCGCAGCGATCGCCGCTTCCGCCGCTTCCATGATGCCTTCGTTTTTCAGGGCGGAAATTTCCACCACTTTGCAGCCGAGCTGACGGGAAAGTTCGTCGATGTTGATTTTATCGCCCGCTTTTCTTACGACGTCCATCATGTTGATGGCGATGACGACGGGCAAGCCCGCTTCCATCAGCTGCGTGGTAAGATACAGGTTTCTTTCGAGGTTCGAGCCGTCGACGATGTTTAAAATTACGTCCGGCTTTTCGTCGATGAGGTAGTTACGCGCAACCACTTCTTCGAGGGTGTAGGGGGAAAGCGAATAAATGCCGGGAAGGTCTACCACCGTAACGCCGTCATGTTTTTTCAGCTTGCCTTCTTTCTTTTCCACGGTAACCCCCGGCCAGTTACCCACGAATTGGTTCGAGCCGGTGAGGGCGTTGAACAACGTGGTTTTACCGCTGTTGGGATTGCCCGCGAGAGCAATTCTTAAATCCATATAGGTGCCTCCGTTTTAATTTTTTAATGATTTTCGAATTTGGTTTTTGAAAAGCGCTTACGCCTGCACTTCTTCCACAAGAATCTTTTCGGCGTCTGCTTTACGAAGAGAGAGTTCGTAATCGCGAAGCGTGATCTGAATGGGATCGCCGAGGGGGGCTACCTTTCTGATGGTGAGCACGGTGCCTTTCGTGATGCCCATATCCATAATCCGCCGTTTGATTGCGCCTTCGCCTTCGATTTTCGCTACTTTGAGCGTCGAGCCGATTTTGCTTTCTTTCAACGTCTGCATTGTGTTTTCTCCTTATACATTTTTTTATTTTTTCCGATTTTGCAAAGCGGCGCTGCCGCAGGGCGCGATTATATGTAAATTTTCTGCGCCATTTCTTTGGCAAGCGCCACGCGCGTATCTTTTACGTTTACAATCACGTTGCCCGCCATGGAGGTTACCACCGTAACGGTGCCGCCCACCACGAAGCCGAGGTCGGAAAGGTGCTTTTTCATTTCGGGCAATCCGCCGATTTTTTTGATAATGTTTTCTTCGCCTGCGTTCGCCATCAATAAAGGCATCATTTCTTTTTTCGCTCCTGTACTTTCGTTTGCCGCGTTTTAGGTTGCTTTTTGCTAACCCGACGGTATATCTATCGGTTAGCCCTCGCTAACCATTATCTATTATATGCGAATGTGATAGGTTTGTCAAGAGAAAAACGAGGGATTTGTGAAAAAAAGTAAAAAAATTTTTTCATAAGGGAAAAATGGTGAAAACGAACGGTTTTTTGTTGTAAAATAAAAAAAAGTATGTTATACTTTAAAAAACAGGCGCGGAAACGCAAAGTTTTTCGTGCCGCAGGGAGAAATTATGCAGTTACAGGAATCGGGGGAAATGTATCTCGAATGTATCTTGCGTTTATCGCGCGAGATAGGAAACGTGCGTTCGATCGACATCGGGGAGTACCGCGGATTTTCAAAGCCGAGCATTTCCCGCGCGATGAAGCATCTGAAAGAGGGCGGCTTTATCAACGTGGACGAAAACGGGTTTATCACGCTGACCGAATCCGGGCGAGCCGTGGCGGATAAAATTTACGAACGTCACACCGTGCTTTCCGATTTGTTCGAAAGACTGGGCGTGCCCGAAGAAATCGCCGCGGAGGACGCGTGCCGCATCGAACACGTGATTTCGGACGAATCGTTTGCGGCGATTAAAAGGTTCATCCGCGAAGAGGGCGACCTGATTAAATAACCGGCGGAAAACATAGTAACCGCTTTTAAAGTGTGCCCGCCTGCGTGCGTTCACGTGCCTGTGCGTGCGCCCGCGCGAAGAAAATAAGGAAAACGCGGCGACAATTTTACGGATAAACTTCGGTTTTACGAATAAACTTCGGCGACGGCGGCGGCAAGTTCCGCCGTCTTTTTTTGCAGTTCCGCGGGTTCCAGCACTTTTACGCCCGCGCCGAGGCTGAGTATTTTTTTTGCCAGCACGTCGTCTACGGGCAACGTGGTTTCGGCAATCCATGTTTCTTCGCGCGTTCCGTCAGGGGCGTTCGTTGCGTTTTCCGCTTCGCTTTCCGCGCCGTTTTTCGCGCCGCCGGCTGCAGTGTTCTTTGCTTCGGCGTTTTCGCAAAGCGGGCGCAGATTTTCGCAGCCGAGCCAATCCTGCACGTCGGCATAGGCGGATTTTTTCACTTCCAGTTTTACGGGCGCGCTGACGGGGGAATCCCAGTAGTGCAGCGGAATATCGTCGCGCGTGATTTCGCGGCGGGTAAACGTTTCGCCCGTTAAAAACGCGGAATACACCCGCCCGATGCGGAAGAGGCGGAACGCCTGCTGTTTGCGGCAGAACGCGTATACGTACCAGACGTTCTGTTTGTAAATTAAAATATGCGGCTCGGTTTTACGCACCGTGCGCTCGCCCTCGCGCGAAACGTAGTCGATTTCGATGACTTCGCAGTTTTTCGCCGCGTTTTCGAACAGGCGGATTTTTTCGGAAAGCGATTTCGAATCTCCCCACGAGCCGCTGTCGATTAAAAGATAATTCGCCTCCCCCGAAAAGAAAAGCTGCTTTTCGTCGGTTTTTCTTTGCGCGGCGAGCTTTTTGCGCACGTTTAAAAAGCGTTCTTCGGGCAGCTGCGAATACATGGCTTCCAGCGCTTCGTCCGCCGCTTCGTATTCCTCTTTCGAAAGCAAGCCGACGGGCAGTTTGTAGGCGTCCGAAATATAAATGCCGCCCGTCCGCCCGGACTGCGTTTCCACGGGAACGTTCAGCGAAAGCACGTCTACATAGCGGAACACCGTGCGGACGGAAATTTTGTATTTTTGCGCGAAATATTGCGCCGTCAGTTTGCGGTGATTCAGAAGTTCGAAAAGCATATCCGTGGCAATGTCGAATTTCATAGGGTGCCTCCGTAAAAATTTTTTTTAATTTTCACTAATTATTTTATAAAAAGCGCAGGCGTATGTCAAGTTTTTTGTGATAAAATAGAGTCGAAAAGCATAAAAATATGGTCGGACGGCAAAAAAAATTGATTTTTGCGCGACTGCGGAGGAAAAACGGATATGATGTACGGCTTGGAAGCAATGAAAAATTCGATCGTGCGGGCGGAGAACGCGGCGCGGCGGGCGGCGGAAGCGAAAAAACGCGCGGGAAGCGATTCGGCGCGGGAAAACGAGCTGAATTACAGAATTCTGCGCAACATCCGCGAAGAGAGCGAGGCGGAAGCTTGGGCGCGGCTGTTCGCGTGCGATTTGTTTGACTGCGGCAAAAACGCGCGGGCGGCGGCTGCATGCGAAGCGGCGTGCGTATAAGCGGAGAGCGGAGCCTTTCGGAATTGTTCGCCGCGGAAAAGCGACGGCGGGCGGCGGTATGATAGGGGCGGAAAAAATTGTAAAATGTAAAAATTTTCTTGCCGCGGGCGAAATTCTCTGCCGTTACGATTACTTTTTGCTTGACACGCGGCGAAAAATAGAGTAAACTTTAGCTATGAAAACTTTCTTATGCGAAAACGGTATGTATTACATCTACGCTTACTATTATTGCGACGGTGAGCGGATTTAAGCGCGTAAGAAAAAATCGTGTCGGCGGCGGTTGCCCGGAAACAAGGTATACCGCAGAACAAAAATCGCCTCGTAACGGTTTGCTTATGCGCAAGCCGTTTTTTTATACGGAATTTACATCAGAATCGCAGACAAGGAGAGATTGCAATGGCTGAAAATATCATGGATACACTCAGAAAGCGCGGCTTCATCAAACAGACGGTGTTCGAGGACGAGCTGTACGAAAAACTCGGCAAGGAGAGCGTGCCGTTTTATATCGGGTTCGATCCCACGGCGGATTCGCTGCACGTGGGGCACTTTTTAACGCTGATCGCCATGCACCACATGCAGCAGGCGGGGCACAAGCCGATTATTTTAATCGGCGGCGGCACGGGCATGGTGGGCGACCCTTCCGGGCGCACGGACATGCGGCAGATGATGACGCGCGAGACGGTGGAACACAACGTGGCGTGTTTTAAAAAGCAGATGGCGCGCTTCATCGATTTCGAGGGGGAAAACGGCGCGATTGTGGTGAACAACGCCGACTGGCTATTGAATTTGAACTATGTGGACTTCCTGCGCGAAATCGGCGCGCATTTCTCCGTGAACAAGATGCTTACGGCGGAGTGCTTCAAGCAGCGGCTGGAACGCGGGCTTTCCTTTCTGGAATTCAACTACATGCTGATGCAGGCGTACGACTTTCTGGTGCTGAACCGCAAGTATAATTGTTCGCTGGAACTGGGCGGCGACGACCAGTGGAGCAACATTCTGGCGGGGGCGAATTTAATCCGCATCAAAGAGAGAAAGCCCGCCTATGCGATGACTTTTACGCTTTTAACCACTTCGGACGGCAAGAAGATGGGCAAGACGGCGAAGGGCGCCGTGTGGCTGGACGAAAACAAAACGTCTCCGTACGAATTTTATCAGTACTGGCGGAACATCGACGACGCGGACGTGGAAAAGTGCCTGAAACTTTTAACGTATCTGCCGGTGGAAGAAATCGAAGAATTGTGCCGCTACAAAGACGAGCGCATCAACCACGCGAAAGAGGTGCTTGCCTACGAGCTGACGAAGGAAGTGCACGGCGAAGAAAAGGCGGAAACGGCGCGGCAGCAGGCGAAAGCGGCGTTTGCGGGCGGCGAGGGAGAACTGCTTGAAAAGGTTGCCGAAGGCGCGCAGACGGTGGTGGACGCCATGGTGCTTTGCGGCGTGTGCAAATCGAAGGGCGAAGCGCGCAGACTGATCGCGCAGGGCGGCGTTGCGGTGAACGAGGAAAAAGTTACCGACGAGAACATGCCCGTGCCGGGAAGCGAATTCGTTTTGCAGAAAGGCAAGAAAGTGCGCGTGAAAGTGATTGTGAAATAAAGCGGACGGGCGCGGAAAGCCTGCGGAAAAAGCCGGCGGAACAGTCGGCTTTTTTGTAAAGAAATTTTAAAAAAGGTGCGGGGTATGCGGCGGACGATTACTATTTTACACAGCGAACCGACGGAAAAAGTCATCGAAAAATCGAGGTTTATCACGTATTCGGCGCGGGTTGAAAACGAGGAAGAGGCGAAGGCGTTTCTTGCGGCGTTGAAAGACGAGCACCCGTTTGCCACGCATATCTGTTATGCCTACATTGCCGATAAGCAGGGGAATCTGCAGCGGTTTTCGGATAACGGCGAGCCGCAGGGCACGGCGGGCATGCCTATTCTGGAAGCTCTGCGCGTGCGTAGCCTTGTGAACGCGGCGGTGGCGGTGGTGCGGTATTTCGGCGGAATCAAACTGGGCGCGGGCGGGCTGACGCGCGCCTATGCCGCGTGCGCAAAAGAGCAGCTGGAAAGCGCGGCGCTGTGTGAAATTCTGCCGTGCGAAACGTGGCGGGTAGCCGTGGAGTATTCCGCAGCCGAGGGCGTGAAAAAATTTCTGGCGCGTCGGGAAATCGCGCCGCTTTCGGCGGAGTACGCGGCGAAAGCGGAATTCACATTGCAGGTGCGCGCTTCGGAAAGCGAAGAACTGCGCGCGGCGCTGAACGATTTTTTAAACGGCAGAGCGGAAATCGCTCTCCTCGGCGGCTGCGACGGATATTTTCCGCTGTAAAAAAGCCGTTGCGGAAACGTTTTGGAAAAATTCTGCCGTTGAGTGCCGCCGAAAAAATGCCGCCGTGGCGTACGGCGACGGAAATTTTAATTCGGAAAATATTTGAAACGTATTTGAAAAGGCTTCCCGCGGGGAAGCCTTTTTTCGGAATGTTTATCCGATTGTTTATCCGATTTTTTCCACGGAGCACACCGTAAGCGTATCGCCGCTGATGGTGAAACGCACGTTGAAATCGGCGAATTTCATGCCGTATACGCGCGCGGGATCGCTCTGGTAGGC
>DLQW01000006.1:8828-9834 GCA_002474405.1 Christensenella sp. UBA7597
GATCGTCCGCCAGACAGGACAGCAGTCCTTTGCGCTTTTGCACGGGGATTTTTTCAAGCAGCGGAGCGGGAAATTCTACCCGCAGACCATCGTGCGCGTGCTCGTCGGAATATCCGCCCGTCGCCGTTTCGATTTTGTCCGCCGCGGGCAGGTAGGGCTTTACGTCGTACACGGGGGTGCCGTCCACGAGGTCGGCGCCGCAAACGCGCAGAATCACGCCGCCGCTTTCCGGGTAAATCACCTTTAAAAGTTTCACGCAGGAAAGTCCCAATCCGTTGGGGCGGAAGGGGGAGCGGCTTGCGAATACGCCTACTTTTTCGTTGCCGCCCAGCCGCGGCGGGCGCACGAGCGGAGAAAAGCTTTCCGCGGTAGGTTCCGCGCCGAACGAGGGGTTCAGGGAGAACCCGAAAATCAGCCACAGATGCGAAAATTGTTCGATGCCGCGCACGCTTTCCCGCACGTTGAACGGCGGCAGCAGCACCGCGTCGGCAATCGTTTCCGCTCTGCCGCTCTGGCGGGGCACGCCGAATTTTTCTTTGAAATCGCTTTGCACGCGCGCGACGGGCGTTAAAGAGACGTTGCCCCCGGATACGGGGGGCAGAGGTGAAGTTTTGTCGGTTTTTCGTTTCATAATCGTCGGTTAAACGTAATCGTATTTTTTGCGGTAGCGCAGGAAGCAGAACACGGTAACGGCGAAAGAAAGCACTTCCGCCGCCACTACCGACCACCACACGCCGCCGACGCCGCCCGTGATTTGCGGCAGAAGCAGTACCGCCGCCACCTGAAACACCACGGTGCGCAAAAACGAAATAATCGCGGAAACTTTGCCGTTGGAAAGCGCGGTGAAGAATCCGGAACCGAAAATATTCACGCCCGTGAACACGAAGCAGAGGCAGTAAACGTAAAACGCGTGCTTCGTAAGCTCGTACAATTCGGCGTCGTAGCCCACGAACAGTTTCGAAAGCGGCGCGGCGAGCGCTTCGGCAAGCGCGGTGAGCACCACGCC
>DLQW01000065.1:0-3138 GCA_002474405.1 Christensenella sp. UBA7597
TTCGCGCAGCAGGTATTTTTGGTACAGCGAATGGAACGTACGCGACATGCCGCCCGTACCCGAAGCCGAATAAACAAGCACCGCTTCCGGCGAAATAAACGTTTCGCCGCCGTCCAGCACCCATTCGAAACCCGTTTCGTTGATGCCGCCCTGCACCCTGAGCATGCCGTAGTGGGATACTTCCGCCGAAAAAGAAAACTCTCCGCTGTACACCAGCGCGAAGCCGTATGCTTCGCCGTTCGTTTCCGTGGTTTCCTTTCTTCTGAGCGCGAAAAACGGATTGAGATAATGCGAGGACGTGCCCCTGAGCCCCGAAGAAATCTGCGTTACGCCCGGCGGGCATGCCGCCCATACGGGCGTGCGTTCGGCACACGGTCTGCCGTACAGGCGCAGACTTTCGAAGTCGCTTTCCGGCATATCCAGACTGAACGAATACAAGCGTCTGATTACGACGGGCACATCCCCCTCGTTGATCAGCTCCGCGCGCCTGACGACGGCGTTTTCGTCGTCGTACGCGGTGTAATACAAATTCAGCGCGAGCGAATGTTCCGCATCGTAAAGGGTAACTTTCAACGTGCTTCCGCCGCGGAGATGAGGCAAGCCGCAAGGTGCGATTTTTTTGGCGGAAATTTCGTGCGAACGATACCTGAAATCCGTACGGGTGCAGCCTTCCGCCGTTTTAATCAGCAGCATCGGCATGCGATTATCGCCGAGCTCCGCAACGGGACATTCGTTCAGGACGGTATCGAGGCTGGCGGTGCGGTTTTTCGCGTCGCCGAAATTGCCGGAAAAGCCCCTGTCCTCATCGCGGAAAGCGAACGACAGCGTTTCGCGCTCGTCCAGCTTTTCGCCGAAATACAGATGCCGCAGAAAGCCGTACTCGTCCACGCGGAAAGCATAGCCCGCCGAAGCGCACGTCAATCTGAATATTTTGTTGTCTGCGTTATAAGAAATCATAATACAATACCTGATTCACACGTTTGAAAAGATTAGGCATAACCGTGCGCGGCGCCGCGTTTTTCTTGACAAAAATCAACATAAAGTTTATAATACCAAGTGAGAACGCCGCAGGCGGGAAAAGCTGCCGGGGAGGAATGAAGAGCCATGAACGAAGAAAAATCGTCGCCCGTTTATAAAAACGGTTACAAAAAAGAAACCATCGACAATACGGAAGAGAAAAAGGCGGCGGGAAACGTTGGAAATATTACCGTTTTCAATAATTTTTACAACGATTCCGACATCTTCGTAATCAATTCCGGATACCAGAAGAAAGCGCAGCATTCGTTCGGTCCGCACGCGAACAATTATCACGTGCTGCAATTCATCATCGACGGCGAAGGCGTTTTGCAGATAGGCAACCGCGAATGGAAACTTACGCGGAACACCTTGTTTTACCTGCCCGCAAACACGATGTGCAAATACAGCGCCGACAAGAAATTTCCCTATGAATACTACTGGATTTCTTTTGTGGGAAAAGCCTCCGACGAAATCCTTTCAAATTGCGGATTAAATAAAGAAAATCCCGTTTGCGTATTTAAAGATTCCGTTCTGAAAAAAGCGTTTATCAGCGTGTTTCAGAACCTCTATTCGGATAAACGCGATTGCTCGTACAAAATTTTATCCGAAATGTACTTCATTTTCGATTACGTTATACAAAATTCCGAGCTGAAAAGCAAACACGCTACTTATCCGCCCTTTATTACGAACGCCATCGCGTTCATGAACGAAAATTATAAGTACGGACTGACCGTTGCGGAAGTTTGCGAACATCTCTTTATAAATACGTCTTATTTTTCCGAACTGTTCAAGAAAAACACGGGGATGTCGCCCTCGGCGTATCTGATCGGACTGAGAATGTCGAACGCGGCGATTCTGCTGAAAACGACCGACAGTTCCGTATCCGACGTTGCCGCAGGCGTGGGCATGATGCCGCTTGCGTTTACGGCGGCGTTCAAACGATATTACGGGCTGACTCCGAGCGAATACCGAAGCCGCAAAAAACAAAAACTGATGAATATCGATTAAATCCGCCCCGCCGTTCCGCCGCGCTTCCGTGCGCGGCGCTTTTTTTGCCTGCAACCTGCTTTTGCGGATTGCAGGCAAACGCTTTACATTAACTGTTTGCGGACGAAACCGTGTACCTGATATCGGAGAAACGAATGGCGGAAGTGTTGTTCCAGCTTGCCACGCCCGCTTTGAAGCCCGTTTCCGCAGGCTGAATGCCGAACGCGCCCTCAGCGGTTACGGTTGCAAGCAACGTTCCGTTGCACCGGAAGCTGAACGATCCGTCGGCGTATTCCAGTTTCAGAACGGTGCCGCCCTCTTGCAGAAGCATATCGGTACCCTTATAAATCTCTTTATTCGTCTCGGTGCTCCACTGGTAGTTGCAGTTTAACTGCACTGTGCCGTAAGAAACATAGAACTGAATGGAACCGTTGGCGCCCACCACGGTGAAGCCCGCGGATACCGCCGTATCGGGATAAGTTACCCGTGTTTCGATAGAGAAGGCGTTGCCGCTTTCGCCGAATACCGCGTAAGCGCCGCTCCAGTCGCCACGGCTGACCGTTTCGATGGAACCGTCCGTATTGCGGACAGCTTTATAAATCGTATCCATTGCTACGTACGCGCCCATTTTTTCGGCGATTTCCGCCGCGTCGAACGTTACGGCATAATTCGTGAAGCGCACTTTGTTCGCTTCGTTGTTCCACGTTGCAACGCCCACTTTCAGCCCGCCCGCCGACTGAATGGAGTATGCCTCCGCATCGGTGAAAGATCTGATTTCAAAGCCCTCGTAATACAGATGGAACACGCCGTTGTTATGCGCAAGAGCGATTTTCTTGGTGTGCGGGGATACGAAATTGAAATAAGGCGCGCCCGTGTAGATGGTTTTGCTTGCGCCCTCCGACCACTGATAGCCGCTGTTTACGACGATCGAATTGTACGTGAAGTATACCTGAACGGTTACTCCGTTGCTGCCTGCCACCGTGAAGCCGACGGATTCGTTTTCGCTTAAAGCGTCGAACGACGTTTCGAAGAAGAAGTTTTCGCCGCTGTCTTTCAGTACGGCGTACGCGCCGCGCCAGCCGCCGATGGAGGTTTCGATACCGCCGTTTTTCAGTTCCGCATGGAACGAGGAAG
>DLQW01000065.1:3160-7111 GCA_002474405.1 Christensenella sp. UBA7597
ACGAGGAAGATACTTTTACGGCAGCGTTTACGTTTGTGCGGATTTCGTCTTCGCGGAACGTTACCGAATAATCGGTGAACGTCGCCTGCGCGCTGTTCCAGTTGGCAACGCCTACACGGAAGCCGTTTTCGCCCGCCTGCATGCCGTACGTTTCCGCCTCGTCATCCGCAAACGAATACACTTCGAAGCCCTCGTAATAGATACGGAACACGCCGTCGATATGCGAAACGCCGAGACGGAAACCGTCGGTAAGGAACAAGAAGCTGCCCTCGGCAATCGAATATACGGTAGTGCTTGCGCCGGTAGCCCACTGATAATTTGCGTTGACGACGATATTCCAGTAAGTTACGTAAATCTGAATGCTGGCGTCGTCCTTACCCATAACGGTGAAGCCGGCGCTGGTTCCCGCATCGGAAGAAGTAATCGTGGTTTCCGCATAGAAGTTGTTGCCGCTGCCGTCAAGAAGCGCATACGCGCCGCGCCAGCCGTCGATGGAAGTTTCGATGCTTCCGTTGTTTTTATTGTACTTCGCATACGCAAGCGCGGAAGTTTTTACGCTTGCATCGATTTTTGCCTGCACTTCGGCGGAATCGAACGTATATCCGTAATTATTGAACACCGCTTTCACGGAGTTGTTCCAGCTGGCGACACCTACGCTGAAGCCGTCGCCTGCCTGCATGCCGTACGCTTCTTCATCGGTAACGGAGCAGACTTCGAAACCTTCGTAGAAGATGCGGAACACGCCGTCTTTATGCGCGAACGCGACGGTTACGCCGCCCGTTTTCAACAGACGAAGATCGGCGATAGGTCTTTCGAGACTGAACACGGTTTTGGTGGACGCATTCGCTTCCCACGCGTGATTCGCATTGAAAACGATGTTCCAGAACGTGAGGTAGAACTGAACGCTTGCGCCGCCCGAAGCTTTTGCCGTAAGCCCTACCGACGTAGTGAGATCGGCGGAAGAAACGAACGTTTCCATGTAGAAATCTGTGCCGCCGTTGCCGAGGTACGCCCATGCGCCCGACCAGCCGCTTGCGGTGGTTTCGATTCTGTTATCGGCGTAACGTCTTGCATTGCGGGAATCGCTCCAGGGCGTATCGTATACCACGAAATCGGCGCTGACGTTGCAGGTGCTGCCGAGATAGGAGAACGAAGCCGAAACTTCGAGATTGCCGTATTTTTTCAGGACGAGTTTGCCGTCTTCGAACGCGGCGATTTCCGCATCGTTCGCAGACCATTCGATGCCTTCCGTAACGTTGCCGTAAGGCGTGCCGATGACGGGAACGACTTTATCGCCCGCGCGAAGTTCGGGTTCGGCAAGGAGCGCCGCCGAAACGCCGTCGAATTTCGCCTGCGCTTCGTTGCCCGTAAGAAGAGTTACTTCGTTGAACTGCGCCGAATGATTGAATCTCCACTGCGCCAGCCCTACGAGAAGTTCGTCGGCGGAACCGAATAAGCCCGCCTGATTGCCCTTGCCCGTAATTTCCGCAGTTTTTACGGTGGCAAGATACGTGCCGTTGAGATAAAATACGAAGTTGCCGTTCGAATAGAAGAGTTCGAGAAGATTTTCGTCGCCGTTGGTTGCCGCAAACGCATCCGACGTAACCTCTCTGGTGCTCTGCCCCGCTTCCCACGCGTACGAATTGTTCTGCGTTAAAATACGGTTGCTGCCGTTGCCGCCGATATAGAACTGGGCGTTCTTCGTGCCGTCTTTTACATCCGCAAAGGTAAAGCCGGCGCTGATATCGGTATCCAGCCCGTCCGCAAAGTTTCTGATTTTCGCGGAATAGTAGAAGATATCGGAAAGAGATACCGTTTCAAGACGGTAGATGTATGCCGCGGTTTCCGAGCTCCACTGATCGGTGAAGTCTACGGTGTACGAGGAATTTCTCGCGCGGACGTTCTGCGTGTTGGTTACGGTGTTGAACACGGCGTCTTTGCTGGCGCGTTCCGTAATCATCGTCTGGTTATCGAACGATAAAAAGTCCTGTTTCGTGAGCGAGCGACGGAAAGCTTTGCCGTTCGCATCGAAGAAATAGAAGTCCGTCTGCGTATCCGGCGTAAGCGCGAATACGGAAAAATCGGTAATTTCGGCGTTGTTCGCGTCAAGAACCTTGCCCGCCTGCTTATAAACGTAATACTGCGACGTGGTGCCGTCCGCTCTGGTTACGGCGATACGGTTGGTTTCGAACGCGTAGTATACTTTAAGAACAAGCCCTTCGGCGGCTTTGCCCGCAAGAACGCTCTTTTCGGAATCGATTACGTAGCCCGTTTTTTCCGCGGGAGTGATTTTCACCTGCGAGCCGAACGGCGCTTCGGCGCTTTCGGTTTTATCGGCGGCAAACGTGAAATCGTTCTGCTGCACGTAATATTCCACGGTATACGCCACGGGATCGCCTTCCGATACCGTAACGGGAATGGTTTTTTCGTACGTCTGCCCGTCCGCTTCGGCTTTTACGGTAACGTTGCAGTTGCCCTGCGTTACGCCCGTGATCACGCCGCCGTCTACGGTGGCTATTTCCGTTTTATCGGAGCTCCATTCGTAAGAAGAAGCCCCTTCCAGCGTTGCCGTAACGGTGATAGAAGCGCCCGCTTTTACCGTTACGCTTTCGCTGCTGACTGTGAGCTCTTTTTCTTCTTTGCCGCAAGCGACAAAGGCGAACAGCGACAGAATCGCCGTTAAGATAAGAGCCGCGATACTCGTTTTTCTCGTCTTTCTCATACATCCTCCATAAGATTATAAATTATATTTTTACTCCGTACTCTGCGGCAAGTACGTTAAGTTCGGCTTCCGTGGAAAAGGCGTCCGCGCGGTAGGCGGAATACACCGCGTCGGCGCACTGGGAATAAAATCCTACGTAACAATCGGAAGTGAAATCGGTTAAATTCGCCGTGGAAACAAGCGCGCCGCGCACGTACAGGCTGATTTGCGCGCCCCGTTTCACGACGGTGAGTTTCACGGACGAAACGGGTTCGGCAAGGCGTTCGTCGAGCAGCTGAGAAATCGACCACGTGGCGGACGCGAGCGATTCCACGCGGATGCCGTTCATCGTGCCGTCGGCGCCGAGATATTTCCCGGTGATAAGCATGCCGTACACTTTCTGCGCCGTATCCATAATCATCAGCCCCGCTTTCGGATTATCGTCGCACGAGGCGAGAACGCCTTTGAGCGATACTTCGGCGGTGGCGATGAAATTCGAAGCGTAAATGTTTTTAAAATAGATATATTGCCATTGCGCGCCCTTGCTTTCCACGATTCTTTCGCTTTCGCGGGAAACATCCCAGTTGGCGGACTTTGCAAAACCGCTCTTCTGATCGCCGACGATCGCGTTATCCGCGTCCGCCGATTCGTAACCGTCGACGCCGAATCTGTAATACGCCGGCGTATAAATCCACGGGAATTGCAACAGGCGCATGACCGTTACGGTGGCGGAACCGGGAAGGAAGCCGCGGTATTCGGGAAGAATATTCACATAATCGGGAATTCCGCCCGATACGTCTACGTTCAGCTCGGTATACGGGATAAACACTTCGAACGAAGCGCCCGTAGTTTCGCCGCTGTTGATTACGCCGTCCACTTTCACGGCGCTTTCGCCGCGGAGCCCGGTGGCGAACACCACGTTGCCGTTCACGTCGATCATCAGCTGTTCGCGGATGACGGTGGGTTGCGCCTCGTTCTGATCGGCGCCCTTGTTCAGGCAGAAGAAATACAGTTCCCAGCCGGTGTTGTAATCGGGCGCGAAAGAGCCGAACGAATCGCTGTTTTTAATGTTGTTATCGTACGATCTGCCCGCGATGTACACGCCCGTTGCGGAGGGAAACGCGGTGATTTCGTGATGCGCGTAGAGATTTTCGGTATCTTCCGCGTAGCCGCAGGAATACCATTTTTTGCCCGCGTACTCCTCTTCGGAAATTTCTCCGTCGATTGTGATTGCTGCATCGGACACTTCG
>DLQW01000007.1:0-231 GCA_002474405.1 Christensenella sp. UBA7597
AACTTTTGGGGTGCATATCAGCACCGTCCACGACCGTTTTTTTTATTTTACCGAAATTTATTCAGCTTTTTTCTCTTTTTTCGAAGCTTTTTTCGCTTTTTCCATCTTTTCCGCCCCCACGTCCTCAAGCGTTTCGTCGGAAGGTTTCACAAACAGCAGCACGATAATCAGAATCAGCATCACGCCCGCAATCGAGAACAGTATCACGGAAACAAGGTTATTTTTCAGCCA
>DLQW01000007.1:276-5910 GCA_002474405.1 Christensenella sp. UBA7597
TTTCAGCCACTCCGATTCGCCGGGGTTAATATCTTCCTTGTCGGTTACCGCAATCGACTTGTATCCCACGGCATATCCGCCGCCCGGCGTAGTATCTTTAAACACGCCGAACACAATATAATTGCCGCTTTCCACAGGCATAAACGATTTCGCGCTCGCATCCCATTCGTACTTGTTGGAAGGCGCGTTCTCTTCGCTCACCTTGTCGCGGTATTCCTCGATCTTGCGCAGCACCACTCTTCCGTCCGCGGAAGCCTTCGTAAAATCTTCCGCTTTCAGCTCGTTCCCCGTGGAATCCAGCTTCTGCGCCAGCGCGGCTACATATCTTTCCGCCGCCTGTTCTACGGTTGCCGCGCCCGAAAGGTCCACCGACGTCAGCGACGTCAGATCGCTCGTGCTCAGTCTGAACTTTCCGGAAAACAGTTCGTTGAAATACGCAAGGTCGAAATAATACAAGCCGTATTCGCTGTTCGCCGCCGTTCCGCCTTTCACCGTAAACGATACGTCCGAATATTTCACGCCGATCAGCCCCGTATCCGAACGCGAACTCTTCGTGCCGTCGTCGATATAAATTTTCTTCTGCTTCGTAATCGTAAACGAGAACGTAGGCAGTTCGTCATGCTCCCAGATATTATCTGTGGTAATTTCTTCCGCTTCCGTTTCTCCGTCTTTCACCGATTTCGTAACGTTCCCCGTACGATCGGTGGCAAACAGCTTGAATTCGTACACACCGGGGTTATCCAGCGAAAGTTTCAGGCTGCTGATCGAAACGTTCGAAGTGTTCGATGCGGAAGTGCTCTTCGGTAACTTGTAGCAAAGCGTATACTTCATCGACTTGTAGCCGGTGGAATTATCTTCGAACAATTTTTCGGGCGAAGGCAGATAGAACGATTCGCCGCTGCCCGCTTCCAGATCCTCCGTCTTTTCGTCCACGCTCTTCTGATATTCTTTCGCAAAATTGTTTTCCGTGTCCGAAAGCTTTCCGCCCGCATATACGGGCGCTTCCTCGTCGTCCTTCACGGCAATCAGCGAAAGCTGCGTATTCGCCTCGTCTTTCAGCTGCTTCACCTGCACGTCTTTCAGATACCACGCCGCATACGCCGTAGCCGCTTTCTTGTCCTCATCCTCGGCGCCCTTCGTGTGCGTGGAATCGGCAAGCGTGTATTTCACCGAAATATATTCGCAGCCTTCCTCGTCGTACACCGTCGCCGTCGTATCGTCGTCTTTCTTGTACGGCAATTCCAGAATTTTCACGTTGTCCAGCGATTTGTATTCCGCGGAAGCGCTTACGGGCGTCCACTGATAATATTCCGCCGTACTCTTCACCGAAGAACTTCTGTCCAGCACGTCTATCGTTTTCGTTTCCAGACTGAACGCTTCGCCCATCGCAGGCACGTACGTATCGTCGTCGATCACCAGCACGGGCGTCGCCGTATCTTCGATTTCCTTATCGTCGTTCAGTTCAAACGACTGTCCGTTCAGCGATTTGAAAATGCAGACGGTCTCTTCCGCGCCCTCGTTCAGTTCCGCCGTAAACGCCAGCGGCACTCTTCCGTCGTCGCCGCTCACATATCCCGCGTAATTCGAACCGATGTTCTTCATCGTTCCGATTTCGACGCCGTTCGCCAGTACCTTGAAATCGCCCGCGTCCGTTACGCCCTCGTCGGTAATCGTCAGCGCAATGTCCGTCGTTCCCGTGCACACCGCGACTTCTCCGCCGTCCGCGCCGTTCAGATTCGCAAAAATCGCGTCGCCCGAACGAGTGAACACAATCGTATTCGTTACCTTGTTCTTTTCCGTCGCGGTTAAAGAAGCCGTTTCCAGCGTTACGGTAAACGATTTGTAGTTAGAATCTTCCAGCGAAAATTCCGCCGTCAGATACTTCGCAACGCCCTTCGTCGCGTCCGTTTCGTCCGCTTCGAACCATTTCCACGCCATATCGCGGTTGTACGCCACTTTATCGTCCGCGTCCGTAAAGGTAAACGCAAGCTTTTTCGCGTCCGTCTTATCCGCCGTTACCGTTACGCCGCCGCTTCTCGTAAAAATCGAAGACGGCGCATACGTTGCCGCCGACGCCGTAAACACGCCCGCGGTAGCGAGCCCGAAACCGAGCGAAACGCAGCACGCCGCGCCCGCCAGAAAAATATTCAGCCGTTTTAACTTCTTGTTCATTGTAAGGTGAATCCTTCGCAAAAAATTTTTATCCCGCCGCTCCGGTTTTTCGTTTTTCTGGGGTGCTTGTCCGCGTATGCGGCGCTTGTTTCCCGTCCTTCCCGCAAAAACCGTTTAACGGCTTAAAAAGACTATTTTACAAGTCCTTTATACTATTTTACACCCTCGCGCGCGTTTTGTCAATCGCATTTAGCGAAAAACGTGAGATTTGTCAAACATTTTTCAGTAGTTTTTTGAAAATTTTTGAAATTTTTTTTAGAAAGTGCCAAAAGCACCGAAAAAAGTACAATGAAAAAGCCTTTAAGCCTCTTAATTATACCTTTTCCGAAGAAAAAAGTCAAACATATCGCTTAAAAGCCTACGACAAAACCCTCCACCGCCGTGGAGGTCGTTTTTTATTCAGTTGCAGCAGTTACGCCGCTTTTTTCAGAAAACGGATTCTAAACTCATTATCGTTTTCGTCCTTAAACCCGTTTTGCTTATAATCTTCCGTAAGTTCGGCACGCTTTTGCAGCGGTGTGAGCCATACGCGCTTTCCCTCACGATTTCTGAGCGAGGAATGCGGGCGATTATTGTAGCGATTGAGCCAGTTCGCCATTTTTTCTTTCAGTTCCTCAAACGTGGAATATTGCAAGTGATTATAAATAGCCTCCAAATAAAACGCAGGGTGCGTATAATTTGTTTTATAGGTTACAAGTTTTGTAATTCTCGCCTCTTTCATTGACCTACCTCGTTTTTCTCTACTGCTTTGATTGATTCGACCTTGCAGCCGCCTAACGCGCATATACGCTTTACTGCGGCGATTGCCGATTTTTCAGTCGTTCTTGCGTTTCCAAGCGGTGCAAAAGTATACGAACCGTCCGCGTTTTGATTTGAAAAATTGTTTGTCCGTCCACTCAGAAATACCGTAATTTTGTATCTTTTATCCATAGCCGCCTTAAAGCCCCACCATTACGTCGCGAACGATTGCCGAAAGAGAATCTGCCGTAACGTTTACGTCTGTCGTATAGCCGTTCTCGTAAATAAGCGTTACAATTTCGTCGTGTTCGCTGGTTTTTCGATAGACAACGTTTACAACACCAATACCCAACGCCACTACAAGCGGTTTCAAATACTTGTCTACAAATGCAGGTTTATCCTCTTTTTCGTATGTTGCGCTCTGACCGAACAACGTAATAAGAGAGTTCTCACGCCCTGTGAGCGGCAGTCCGAGTGTTTGTTTTACCATTGCCCGCCTTAAATCTTCTTTGAAAATTCCGAATTGCTTTACCGTCTGAGTGTTCATTTTTATTGCCTCCGTTTTTAATCGTTGTGATTTGCGATATACTCTTTAAGCGCGATTCTTAAAATGTCGCTGAACGTCAACTCTTGCGCTTTTGCGATTGCCGTTGCGGTTGCGTAGGTGTCTTTGTTTATCCATACGCCGATTTGAATTTTGTCGCCGCGCATTTTCTTCGTGTTCTTCGTTGCCATATCGTACCTCCTCGTTTTGAATATAAAAAAATAGGCTTACCAGTTAAGGTAAACCTACTTGCGAGCAATAAAAAAATGGGCTCACCGTTTACTGGCAAGTCCATTGTATAATATCAATTTAGCGAAAAACGCGTTTTTTCTGTATGTTTTCGCCCTTTTTTCATCTTTTTTTAATCGGACGAAACCTAACTTTGCCGGATTTCCCGCGTCTTACGCGTTTTTCTCTTTCAGCCCAGCAAGATTTTCCACGTCGAAATTTTTCCACGGCAGTTCGTCGGGCGGAAGCGCCACAAACTTCAGCCGTTCTTTCGTAACGGGATGCGTGAACGAAAGCGAATACGCAAACAGCGCCAGCTTTCCTTTTTTCGCCGTCGCGCCGCCGTAGCGCATGTCCCCGTACACGGGGTGAGAAATCCCCGCCGTCTGCACGCGTATCTGATGCGTCCTGCCCGTATGCAGGCGAATTTCCGCCAGCGTCAGCTTGTTTTTCACGTCAAGCACTTTATAATCCAGCTCCGCATACTTCGCCCCGTCCTCCGAGGGAGTGCAGATATACACCATGTTGTTCACGGTATTTTTTCTCAGATAATTCGTCAGCGTGCCCCGCTCGCCTTCCACTTCGCCCACAAGCACCGCAAGATATTTCTTTTCGAAATCGCCTTTCTGCATGCCCTCGGAAAGCCGCGCCGCCGCCTTCGAAGTTTTCGCGTACACCATCACGCCGCCCGTGGGTCTGTCCAGGCGGTGCACCAGTCCGAGGTACACGTTGCCGCTCTTTTTATACGCCTCTTTAACGTACTCTTTGATTTTGTCGAACAGATTGTCGTCCTTGCTCTCGTCCGGACAGCAACCCAGCATCTGCGGCTTCAGCGCCACGATGATATGATTGTCCTCGTATAAGATATGCAAGCCCTTTTCCGCGGCGATTTTTTCCGCTTCCGACGCCTGCTTTTCCGCTTCGTCCGTTCCCGCGGCAACCGCCGCGCCCGCCGTCGTTTCTTCCGCGCCCGCGACTTCCGCGTTTTTCCAAGTTTCCGAGCCGATTTTATCTTCCGCCATATACGTAAATACCTCCCGCGCCGCAGGGCAGAGAAATCCCCTCCTCCGTGGCGACGCCCACTTCGTACGCGTCCGTTTTACCCGCGCCGAATTTTTCTTTTCCCAGCGCCGCGCCGAGCGTTAATTGCAATATGTTGTCAAGCACCATCGGCTGCAACCCCGTGGTGTAAGAATTGATGAGGAAAAACAGCGGATCGTCCGAAAGCACCTTCGCGCACAACGCCACGAAATCGTATAAATCCGTTTCGATTTTCCACATTTCTCCGTTCGGACCTCTCCCGTACGAGGGCGGGTCCATGATAATCGCGTCGTATTTGTTCCCGCGGCGGATTTCCCGCTGCACAAACTTGAAGCAGTCGTCCACGATATACCGCACGCCCGTTTCTATGCCGGAAAGGTGCACGTTTTCGCCCGCGCGCTCCACCATGCCTTTCGCCGCGTCCACGTGCGTAACGCTCGCCCCCGCTTTCGCGCAAGCAACCGTCGCGCCGCCCGTATAGGCAAACAGATTTAAAACTTTCACGTCCTTTCCCGCCGCTTTCCGCCGCGAAATCAGTTCGTGCATCGTCTCCCAGTTCACCGCCTGTTCGGGGAAAAGCCCCGTGTGCTTGAACCCCATCGGCTTGATTTTAAACGTCAGACCGAGTTTTTCGTACGAGATATTCCACTCCGGCGGAAACGGCTTTAAAATCGTCCAGCCGCCGCCCCCTTTCTCGCTGCGCTTATAGTACGCGTTCAGCTTCGGATACGCAAACATATCCGTCTGCGCGTGCCATATCGCCTGCGGATCGGGGCGCAGCAGATACACGTCTTTCCACCGCTCCAGCTTATATCCGTCGCCCGTGGCGATTACGGAATAATCTTTCCAGTCCCGCGCGATTTTCATTCCGCTTTCACCAAAGTCAACGTCGCTTTTTCGCCGTTAATATC
>DLQW01000007.1:5937-11486 GCA_002474405.1 Christensenella sp. UBA7597
TAACCGCTCTCGCCCGACGATTCTTTCACCGCCGCCGCCAGCACGTCGGAAGCAAACTTCCCTTCGGCAAGCACGCTCTTCGCCATGCCGTCCGCCGCCGTATAATACACGTAAATGCGGTCGGTTACTTCGAAGCCCGCTTCCTTTCTCAGCGATTGTATCTTCGATACGATTTCTCTTTCGTACCCCTCGCGGATGAGTTCCGGCGTCAGGAAGGTATCCAGCGCCACCGTATATCCCTTGTCGCACGCGGAAACGTAGCCCGATTTGCTCTCCGTAAAAATCTGCAGATCTTCTTCGCCCAGCACGATTTCCTTATCGCTTTCCAAGGTATACGTTCCGCCGTTTCTCACGGCGTCCACCACCTCTTTCGCCTTTTTTCCGTCGCACTTCGCAAGGAACGCCGAAATTACGCCCAGCTTCTTGCCGTACTTCGGTCCCAGCGTTTTCAGCTGCGGCTTCAGTTTATACGAAATGAATTCGTCCGCGTCGTTCGCCTCGTCGTACTCCTTCACGTTCAGTTCGTCCAGCACGATTTTTTTCAGTCCGTCCGAAAGCGTAACGTTTCCGGGCGTAACCACAAACATTTTCGCAAGCGGCTGACGGTTTTTCACGTTTCCGCCGTTGCGCGCGGCTCTTCCGAGGTTCACCACGTTCATCGCCGCTTCCATGCCCGCTTCCAGTTCTTTGTCTATCGCCTTTTCGTCCGCTTCGGGGAAGGAGCAAAGATGCACGGATTCCGGCGCGTTCTTAAAGAAATTCGGCACGAGATTTTGGTACATTTCCTCCGCGATGAACGGCGTAAACGGCGCCGCTATCAGCGAAAGCGTGTACAATACGTGCCACAGCGTGGTGTACGCGGCGGCTTTGTCCTCCGTCATTTCGCTGCCCCAGTAGCGTTCTCTGCCGCGGCGCACGTACCAGTTGGAAAGTTCGTCTGTAAATTCCTGAATCGCCCGCGCGCTCTCCGTAATTTCGTAATTTTCAAGCCCTTTGTCCACCGTTTTCACAAGCGTGTTCAGCTTTGAAAGCACCCACTTGTCCATCAGCGAAAGCTTGCATTTTTTCAGATCGAACTTCGAAGGGTCGTATTTGTCGATGTCCGCGTACAGGCAGAAGAACGCATACGTGTTCCACAGCGTGCCCATAAATTTCCGCTGCGATTCGCTCACCGCTTCGGGGTAGAAACGCGAGGGAATCCAGGGCGCCGAAGAGGTATAGAAATACCAGCGCACCGCGTCCGCCCCCTGCTTATCCAGCACGGAGAACGGGTCCACCACGTTGCCCTTGTGCTTGCTCATCTTCACGCCGTTTTTGTCGTTCACGTGTCCCAAAACAATGCAGTTTTTAAACGGCGCGCGGTCGAACAGAATCGTGGAAATCACCAGCAGAGTATAGAACCAGCCGCGCGTCTGATCCACCGCTTCCGAAATGAAGTCCGCGGGGAACGTTTCATGGAACAAATCCGCGTTTTCAAACGGATAATGATACTGCGCGAACGGCATCGAACCGGAATCGAACCAGCAGTCGATCACTTCCGGCGTGCGTTTCATCTTCCCGCCGCACTTGCCGCATTTGCAGGTAAGGTTGTCAAGATACGGGCGATGCAGCTCGATGTCGCCTTTCACCCCGCATTTTTCTTTCAGTTCCGCTTTCGAACCGATTACGGTAATTTCTCCGCAATCTTCGCATACCCATACGGGCAGCGGCGTGCCCCAGTATCTGTCGCGCGATAAGCCCCAGTCGATTACGTTTTCCAGGAAGTTGCCCATGCGCCCTTCCTTAATCGTCTCCGGCATCCAGTTCACCGAACGGTTCGCGGCAATCAGTCTGTCTTTCACCGCCGTTACTTTGATAAACCAGCTGGAACGCGCATAGTAGATGAGCGGCGTATCGCACCGCCAGCAGAACGGATAGGAGTGCAGAATTTCCACCGATTTCAGCAGTTTTCCCGTCTCTTTCAGGTCGGCAAGCACTTTCTCGTCCGCCTCCTGCGCGTGCAGTCCCGTAAGGAACCCGCAGCCCGCGGGGAATTTGCCCTCTTCGTCGATGAGCTGCACCACGGGCAGATTGTACTTTCTGCCTACGCGGTAGTCGTCCTCGCCGAACGCGGGAGCGATGTGCACCACGCCCGTGCCGTCCGTTAAAGTTACGTACGTATCGTTCACCACGTAGTACGCCTCTTCGCGGAATTTAAACACGTCTTTGCCGAACGGATACAACGGTTCGTACGCCGTATGTTCGTATTCGCTGCCCTTCTTTTTGCCGATGATTTTATAGCCGCCCGAAACGTTTCCGTCCGCGTCCGTAACGCCTTCCGCCGCGCCCAGAGTCGCCGTCAGAAGCCCTTCGGCAAGAATGTATTCCTCGCCGTTTTCGTTCATTTTCACGCGCACGTATTCGTAATCGGGGTGCATGCAAAGCGCCACGTTCGAAGGCAACGTCCAGGGCGTCGTCGTCCAGGCGAGAATATACGCATTCTTTTCGCCCTTCACTCTGAATTTCACGAACGCGGTTTTCTGCTTCACGTCCTTATAGCCCTGCGCCACTTCGTGCGAAGAAAGCGCCGTGCCGCAACGCGGGCAGTAAGGCACAATCTTATGCCCCTTGTACAAAAGCCCCTTCTCGTGCATCGTTTTCAGCGCCCACCACTCCGATTCGATGTAATCGTCGTGATACGTTACGTAAGGGTTGTCCATATCGCACCAGTACCCTACGCGGTCGGACATTTCCTTCCACTCTTCCGTGTACTTCCATACGGACTTTTTGCACTCTTTTATAAACGGCTCGATGCCGTACGCCTCGATTTCCGTTTTGTGGTCGAAGCCGAGTTTTTTCTCCACTTCCAGTTCCACGGGCAGCCCGTGCGTATCCCAGCCCGCCTTTCTTAAAACGTGCTTGCCCTTCATCGTCCGGTAGCGCGGAATGATATCTTTCATCACGCGCGTTAAAATATGCCCGATATGCGGCTTGCCGTTTGCCGTGGGCGGACCGTCGTAAAAGGAAAATTCTTCCTTGCCCTCGTTCTTTTTCACGCTTTCTTCAAACACGTGATTTTCGTTCCAGAATTTCACCACTTCTTTTTCGCGTTCCGCGAAATTCAGCGATGTGTCTACTTTTTTGTAGCCTGCCATACTCTTTTCTCCAAAGCGTTTTTCTGATTTTTTATGTGAAACGCACCGTAGCGCGCCGTCATCGGCGCCGCGCTTCCCGCCGTCGGGATTTTTTCAGCAAAACAATCCCCTGCGCCTTTCCACGGAGAGCACTTCGAAGCCCTCTTTTTCCACCGCGGCGCGCAAAAATTCGTCGCTCACGGAAGAAAGCGTTTCCACAAACACCGCGTTTTTCTTCTTGTCCGCGCTCGCCTTCAGCACGCCGTCTTTCAGTTCCAGCGCCTCCGAAAGCCGCTCGCAGCACAGCGCGCAGCAAAGATCTTTCACTTTAATTACTTTTTTCACCTCTTCCCGCGCGCCCGTCGCCGCGCTCTCCCCTGTTTCAAGTCCGCGTTCTGCCTGTCCGCAACGCCGTTTTTTACGGCGTAACGCGGTTAATATCGCGGGGGAACATCGTCGCTTCGCGCACGTTTTTAAATCCCAACAGGTGCATCGTCAGCCGTTCCAGCCCCAGTCCCAGTCCGCCGTGAGGGGGCGCGCCGTATTTATGCAGCATCAGGTAGGTTTCAAACTGCGCGGGGTCCATGCCCAGCCGCTTCATCTTCTCCACCTGCTCGTTGTAATCGTGCACGCGCTGCCCGCCGGAAGTAATTTCCAGCCCGCGGAACAGCAAATCGAACGAAAGCGTGTATTCGGGGTCCTCCGGGTCGTCCATCGTATAGAACGGGCGCTTCTTCGAAGGATAATGCGTAACGAAAATGAAATCGGAATTGAATTTCTTTTTCGCGTATTTTCCAAGCATCTCTTCTTCCGCCGGGTCGAAGTCTTTCATGTCGGTCGGCTGATACTTGAACTGCTTCATAATCACCTGCTTCGCGTCCATGAATTTAATCACGGGAATCTCTGTGATTTCGGGAATATCCGCATGCAGCAGCGCCACTTCGTTCGCGTATTCCGTTTTCAACAGATTCATGATGTATTTCAGCGCGCCCGTTTCCATATTCATGATGTCCTCAAACGAATCGATGAAGCCCATTTCGAAATCCATCGAAATATATTCGTTCAGGTGGCGCGAAGTATCGTGATGTTCCGCGCGGAACACGGGCGCGATTTCAAACACCCGTTCGTAAACGCCCACAAGCGCCTGCTTGTACAGCTGCGGCGACTGCGCCAGATACACCTGCTTTCCGAAGTAATCCAGCTTGAAAACGTTCGTGCCGCCCTCGGCGCCCGCAAAATTAATCTTCGGCGTGTGCACCTCGGTAAAATTCTGCAACGTTAAAAATTCGCGGAAGCCGCGCTGAATGCCTTCCTGCAATTTGAAAATCGCGCGTTCGCGGGGGTTGCGCAGCGTTACGGGGCGGTAATCGAGATTCGTGTTCAAATCGCACTGCACCTGTTTTTTCGTAATCACCACCGGCGAAATCGCCGCGGGGTGCGATAAAATTTCCACGTCGTGAATCTGCAACTCATAGCGCTTCGTCCCCTCGCGCGTCTCGCCCGCCACAACTTTGCCCGTAACCTTCACGGCGCATTCCTCTTTCAGTTCCGGCGGCATGCGGTACGAAGAAAACTCTTCGGAATACACGCACTGCACCGTCTCGCGCGCCGTACGCAGAATCACGAACGCAAAGTCGGACATCATGCGTATGTTGTGCACCGTGCCTTTAATGGTAACGATTTGGTTTTCGTACTTTCCGAAGTCGGAAAACTCCACCGTCGTTTTTTTGATTTCACCCGTAACAGCCATAAAAAATTTTCTCCTGAAACTACCGTTTTTTGCAAAAAACAGAAAACGGCGCATTTATACTCTTCTATTTTAATGTTTTTATCGAAAAAAAGCAAATACTTTCGGCGGATATACGAAAACTAATCTCAAAATTTTCTTCCGCGCGCGCAATTTTCCGCCGATTTCGAAAAAAATCCGATTTTCCTTTCATTTTCTCCGCCGTTTTCTTGACATCCCGCCGAAAATCCCTTATAATATACGGGAAGTCTGCGGTGTACGGAGTCCGGAAAAACGTAATCCACAATTATTATACGGGAGCTTGCGTTCGGGCGGATAGGCAAGGTCTGTTTCAACCCGCGTAGACGGCTGTTGAGCAAAACGGAAAGCCCGAAGCCGACCGACAGAGCACCCACCTGCGAGAAAGCGGGTTTCACCTTTTCGGGGTGCGGCACAGGCGGATTTTCACTTTAAAATTTCAGCCGACGGGAAGTTTTCCCGCCGGCTTTTTCATTTTATATAATTCCTTATTCAAGGCTACCCCTCTTGCCTGAAAAAAATTCAGCAAACTTCATTTTTTTCGGCAAAAATTGTCAGCCTATTTCAAAGGCCTTCCCTTGAGGGGCTTTTCTTGCCGTGTTTGCCGCCCTACGGCAAACACGGCGGCTTGCTCTGCCGCATAGCGGCGGTGATGAGGGGCAGTTCCATCT
>DLQW01000007.1:11518-27798 GCA_002474405.1 Christensenella sp. UBA7597
CCCCTTGCGCCGCCGTTCTATTTTTCGCCACAGTTCCACCTCCTCCAAAAAAACCAAACTCAATGCCGCGTAGTTTCAGCGCGGCATTTCCCTGTTCAATATTCAATTTTCTTTACGAATATTCGTACACCAGATTTCCCGACAGCTTCGGCATGGTATACCCCGCGTCCGCAAACGCCCTGCCGTGCAGCTTTCCGTTATAATCCACTATTTTGTATTCGCCTTTGATGGGACATATATCCCCGCCTCGCAGTATCATTTGTATTCAGTATACCCCGAATGACAAAATTTATACTTTCCTTTCCATCCGTTTTTCTCCCGCAATCCCGCCCCGAAAAACGACGCCGTGTCCGAAAAAAACAATCAAAAGCGGCTCTGCCCCGCCGCCCGACGTTTTCCCGAACCGTCCTCTTCAAAACCGCACGCAAGCCGCCGCCCGCCATTTCAAAAAAACAATCGGAAGCGCCTTGGAACAACGCCCGAAGAAAAACGCTTTCCGGAAATTTCCGGAAAGCGTTTTCGATGCAGAATTTTATTTTCGTCAGTTACTGCTGTCCATATCCAGCAAATCCTGATACCGCGCCGTGTACTTGGTTACGGCGTTTTCCGTGTTGTAATCGGCAAGCATTCTTTCCTGCACAATCGTGCTGCTTTCGTCCAGTTTCGATTTCACGGAGTCGTAGAAATATCTCGCGAACGTATCTTCTTTATATTCGCCGTTTTCCATATTCGCTTCCGAGAAAATCTCATCCGCCGTGCCGTACACGTTGCCCGCTTCGTACACGTAGTTGCAATACATGATGTGCCAGCCGTAATCGGTAAGGCACACGGTATACGTGCCTACGCCGCCCGCCACGGCTTCCTTCGCCGCATACGCGAATTCTTTCACGAACGTTTCGTCGCACGTGGGCGTTACCGTATAGCCGATATAGCTGTTCAGCATACCGGGGTCGGTGCCGTACGCAAACACAAGCTCGTTCACCGCCGTTACCGCCTTATACTGCTTCGATTCCGTATCCGCGAAATACGTTCCGAGGTCAACGCCCGTTCCCACGTCCGCCTTTCCTTTCAGCAGCATGAAATCCTGCCAGTCGAAATCGTTCTTCGCGTTTGCCGAAGGCGTTCTCTTGTACGTGGCAAGCGCCGTCGCGGGAGTCGTTACCCCCAGCATCGTTTCCAGCACGTTGTTCACGAACGGCAGAATCGTCTTGTCCTTGTTCACGTTCACGCTCTTGATTTTCCCGTCCGCCGAAGTATCCACGCTGCCGTCGAACGCAATCGAAGAAGCGTAATGCGTCGCCGTTTCGTAACGCTTCGTGTTGCCCGTGTATTTATTGAAGAAGTACCACTTGCCGTCCTTCTCTTCCGCATAGTTCGAAGCGTCGTCGTTCGAGAACCAGCCGGTGCGCTGATCTTTGGCGATAATCTTATCCGCCGCCTTCGCGCGCTCCGCGTAGTACGTTTCCATACGCGCCGCCTTTTCCTCGTCCGTCGTCGCCTTGTCCGCGTCGTTCTTGTAAGCGGAAATGCGCTGCGTATCCGTCGCCGAGAAAGGCAGCAGAATGTTGTACACGTAGCCGTAGCGATATTTTCCTTCCTCGCTCGCCGCCTTTTCGGGCGCGTAAAGCACGAATTTCGTCGCCGAAAGCGAACCGATGTCCGATTCGAAATCGCTCAGCGATTCGTCGTATTTCTTCTTCTGCGCGGCAAGTTCTTCTTCATACAGCTTCTTCACCTTATCCGCCGTCAGCGAAGCGCCCGCCTTTTCGTCCACCGCGTCCGAAAACTTCGAAATCATCGATTGTTCCAGCTGCGATAAAAGCTCTACGTAAAAATAATCCAGCGTCATGAAATCCGTCGTTTCCGTCGTCTCGCTCGAAATCAGTCCGTTCGAAACAAGATTCGTGATAAACTGATTGTACGCGGCGCGGCGCGAATATCTCGTGGAGTTTTTCTGTTTTTCGTATTCCCCGCACGAATCGGGCGTGTTATACCCCGTGTAAATGTCGTAATTTTCCGTGTAATAATCGTCCTTTTCAGTGTTGATTCCGGTCGGCAGCGTACGCGCGCTGTCCGCACCCGTAATCTCGTCCGAAGACGTATCGTCCGAAGAACGCATAAACGAAGTTTCCGAAGAATCCAGCGAGGAATTCACGGCTTTCTTCAAAGAGTACACCGCGCGGTCGTATTCGTTGTCGTCCTCGGCGGCGGTTCCGCCGTCCGTCAGGAAGTATTTCAGCGTTAAAATCTGCGCGCGCTTTTCTTCTTCCACGTCTTTCAGCTCGTCTTTCTGCGCCGCGATGTAATCGTTGTACCCCTGCACCGAAAATTCGTCCGTGTCCAGGAAATACGCCATCGAATACTGCACGGTAATTTTCCGCGTCACCAGCGTTTCCACCAGCTTGTTGAACGTATCTTTGTACGTGGCGCCGTTCTGCACCGAAGAATAGCCGGAAGAAAGAAAAGCCGAAACCAGATCGCGCTTGTAAATTTTGCCGTTGCTTTCGCCCACCACGTCTTTATACGCGGCATACTTTCCGCCTTCGGCGAAATCTTTTTCTTTCGTGATGTTCACTTCGGCGATCACGCGCGACATATCCGCTTCGTTGTCCGTTCCTATCAGGGAATCGCACCCCGCGGCAGTCCCCGCAAACGCAAGGCACAAAAGCGCCGCAGCCGTATTTCTCACCGTTTTTCCAAATTGTTTTTTAGAGTTCATTTTTTCACTCCGTATGGCGTTGAAACTTCGCCTCCGCTTTTTTCCGCCGTAAAACGCGCGAAAAATCGCAAAGACGTATTTATAGTCAGTTTCTATTATAACCTCTTTCGGCGCAAAATGCAACCGTTTTTTAATAAAATTTCGTTGCAATCGGATGAAAATCACGTAAAATTCCCGATTTTTTTCCGTCCCGCCCGCTCCGCCGCGGCGGCAACGCCCCGTTTTTTCTCCGTCAGCCGCCCTGCGAAGCAAATTTCAGAAATTTCGTCATCTCCGCCATTACTTCCACCGGCTGCCCCGCAATCGCGAATTCTATCACGGGCGCCACCGACATGTTCAGTCTGATTCTTCCCGCGTATTTTTCCATCGCCGCCTGCACGCCCGGCGCGCCCAGCTTTTCCATACCCGAAAATTCCAGCGAACCGAACTTTTTCGCCGCGCAGATTTTTTTCACGCCCAGCCGCGAAGCGTACGCCTTCATCGCCGCAATCACCAGAAGGTTCACCACCGCCGCGGGCGGGTCGCCGTACACTTCTTTCAGCGAAGAATACACGCGCTTGTAATCGGCAACCGAACGTATCTCCGCAATCTGCTTGTACGTATCCAGCCTGCCCGCCGAAGATTCCACGTATTTTTCGGGAATATACGCGTCCGTGCGCACGTCCAGCTCCACTTCCTCTTCCGTCTCGCCCGTCAGTTCCTCTTTTAAAAGTTTCGCGTACAGCTCGTAGCCCACTTTATCCATATGCCCGTGCTGCTCCGCGCCCAGCACGTTCCCCGCGCCGCGGATTTCCAGATCCCGCATCGCCAGCTTGTAGCCGCTGCCCAGCTCGGTAAACTGCATAATGGCTTTCAGCCGCTCGGCGGCGTTCTCCGTCATCACCCGCTCCGCCTTATATGTAAAGTACGCGTGCGCAAGGCGCGAGCCGCGCCCCACTCTCCCCCGCAGCTGATACAGCTGCGAAATGCCCAGCCGTTCGGAATCGATGACGATCAGCGTGTTCGCGTTCGGCAGGTCGATGCCGTTTTCGATAATCGTGGTGGTAACAAGCACGTTGCTTTTGCCGGAATAAAAATCGTACACGTTGTTTTCCAGCACGGTCTTGTCCATTCTCCCGTGCGCCACCGAAATTCTCGCTTCGGGCACGATCGCCGCCACTTTCGCCGCAAACGTATAAATACTTTCCACGCGGTTGTACAAAATAAACACCTGCCCGTCCCGCGATAATTCCCGTATGCACGCGTCGCGGATCAGCGTTTCCGTCTCTTCCGCCACATACGTCTGTACCGGAAGTCGCTCTCGCGGCGCCGTGCGTATCGTCGAAATGTCCCGTATTCCGGTCAGAGACATATGCAGCGTTCTCGGAATGGGCGTCGCCGTCATCGTCAGGCAGTCGATATTGTTGCGCAGATGTTTGATTTTTTCCTTGTGCTCCACGCCGAATCGCTGTTCCTCGTCCAGAATCAGCAGCCCCAGATCTTTGAATTTCACGTCCGCCGACAACAGTCTGTGCGTACCTATCACGAAGTCTATGGAACCGTCCGCCAGCCCGTCCAGCGTGGCTTTCGTTTCTTTCGGCGTAGCGAAACGGTTGAGCACGGCGATTTTCACCCCGAACGGTTCGAAGCGTTTCAGCGCGGTATCGTAATGCTGATTGCAAAGCACCGTGCCGGGGCACATCAGCGCCGCCTGTTTGCCGCCCAGTATGCACAGATACGCCGCGCGGAACGCCACTTCGGTTTTTCCGAATCCCACGTCGCCGCACAGCAGACGGTCCATCACCTTTCCGCTGCACATATCCGCCTTGATTTCCGCCACGCTGTCCGCCTGGTCGGGCGTCAGCTCGTAGGGAAAAGCCTCTTCGAATTCGCTCATGAACGCCTGATTTTCGGGGAACGCATAGCCGCGGTTTTCCGCGCGCGCCGCATACAGCGCTTTCAGGTCGAACGCCATTTTCTTGATGGAGGCTTTCACGCGCGCCTTCACCCGTTCGAATTCCGCCCCGCCTATCTTGCTCAGCGGCGGTTTGTCCCCGCCCACGTATTTCGAAAGCGAGTCCATATTCTCCACGGGCACGTACAGCGTGTCGCCGTCCTTGTATTCGAGGGCGACGTATTCTTTCGTGCCGTCGGTCGTCTCTATCTTTTTCGTGCCGATCACGCGCCCCACGCCATGCGTTTCGTGCACCGCGTAGTCGCCCACTTCGGGCGCCGTAAACAAATCGCCGCGGCGGCGCTTCACCCGCTTCTGCTCCACGGGCTTCGTGTACAAATCGCCCGTGCCTATCGCCACAAACTTCGCCTCGTGCAGAATAAAGCCTTTATCCAGCGTCTCGCTCGTCAGCCCCACCGCGTGCAGCGCGTCGAAATCGGCGGTCGGCTCCGTGGGTACGTACGCGTCCGAAAGCGTTTCGCTCATCTTCGCCAGCCGGTTTTCGTTCCCGCAGAACAGCACCGCGCGATACCCGCCTTTCAGCCAGTTTTTCAAATCGGTGATCAGCTGCGGCGCCGCGTTCAGATACCGGCTTACGGGCGTTACGCGGAAATTGAAAATTTTCAACGGCGTAAAGAAAAACGGATTTCCCGTAAACGTCTGCACCGCCGCGAGACGGAATTTTTTCAGCCCGTCGTAAAACGCCTGCTTTTCCATCAGCTGCCCGTGCGAAAAGCTTAAAACTTCCCCGCCCGCTTTCAGTCGGGAAAACCTCTCTTCGAACTCCTTGTAAATCGCCTCGCACTTATCCCGCAGCGTCTTGCTTTCGTCAAACACGATCACCGCGTTTCCGGGCAGCAAATCGAATATCGAACCGCTGTTTCCAAGCAGCGGCAACAAAAATTCCTCGGCGGAAAGCGCTTCGTCGCCGCGCGTTTTCCCGTCCTCTTCCGCCTGCTCCAGTCCCGAAAGCAGTTCCGAAACAATCGTGTTCGCCCGCACGTAACTCTCGCGCGTCGTAAACTCCGCCAGACTTTCCCGCAGCACCTCTTTCACGCCCGCGATTTCGTCTTTTGCGATAAAGCAATCGGCGGCGGGCAGAATCGTCAGACGGGTTTTCGGCTCCAGCCGATTGCCCGTTTCCATATCGTACGGCTTGATTTTTTCCACTTCGTCGCCGAAGAAATCCACACGCACCGGATTCTCTTCGCCCACGGGAAAAATGTCTAAAATATCGCCGCGCAGCGCGTACGCGCCCTTGCTTTCCACCTCGGAAACGCGCGTGTAGCCCATATTCGCAAGCCGCGAAGTCAACGACGAAAAATCCGCCTCTTTCCCCTCTTCCAGCACCAGAACGGGCAGTTTTTTCGGGAACAGCTGCAACAGCGCGTCAATCTCCGCCGCCACAACGCGGCAGCCGTTTTTCAGCGCGTATTCGCCCTCGATCCGCCGGAACATCGCGTCTTTCGAAAGCGCTTTGCGGTAGGAAAGCACCTCGTCTTTCGCCGTAATCACCGCGGCTTTCTCCCCGGACAAAACGGAAATGTTTTCCGCCGCCGCGCGCGCGGAAACGGCGTCCGCCGTAACGTATAAAACGGGCAAGCCGATGACGGAAGCCAGCAGATATTTCACCGCCGAAGAAACGCCGAAAGCCGCCGCGGGCGTACCGCGACGGACTTCTTCCGTAAATCTCTCGTAATCGCCGCCGATTTTGGCGGCATTGAAAAATCCCTGTTTCAATCTTTTACTCTTCCTATATTTTACAGGTTTGCTTTTAATGTGTTTTTCGGCAAAAATTGTCAGCCTTAATTCCGACTTCCCTTCCGGCAGGCTTCGCCTGTTTCATAACGGATTGTTACAAACCGATTCAAATTTTATTTATTGCCTTTTTTATATCCCTTGCTTTCCCCTTCGGGTTTAGCCTTGTCGAGTTGCCGCTTGAAGGCAATCTCGGCAAGTAGAGAGCACGAAACGACAAATCTTGCTTTCCCCTTCGGGCTTAACCTTGCCGGGTTGCCGCTTCAAGGCAATCCCGGCAAGTAAAGTGGCGAGCCTTTGCGAGCCGATAGAGGTCAAATTAAATTCAGCCTTACGTCAAGGCTTCCCCTTGCCTGAAAAAAAATTCAGTGAACTTCATTTTTTTCGGCAAAAATGTTCAGCCGCTTCGCGGCTTCCCCTTGGGGGGAGGCTCTGCCCGTTAGGGCGGTGGTGAGGGGCGTAGCCCATTTTTGATTGAAATTTTCCACTGGAAATTTTTCAAACAAAGGGGCAGTTACATTATCGTATAAAGCCTTATAAAAAGCCCCCAAGCGCGCCCCAGCCGAGGTCTTTCCTCTATCCTCACGCTTATCCGTTAAACTTATTCATCACGTCCTCAATCTTCGTACCGCCCGCAAACGCAATCGCCGCGTCCGCCGCCCTGCCGCACGCTTCCGCAAACAAATCGTAATCGTCCTTGCGGATTTCCGAAAGCACGTAATCGATGATGGGGATATTCACCGCCGCGTCGCGGATGCCTATCCTGATCCGCGGAAAGTTCGTCCAGCCCGTCTCGCCGATCACCGAGCGCATCCCGTTGTGCGTGCCCGCGCTTCCTTCGGGGCGGATGCGGATTTTCCCTTTCGGCAAATCGTAATCGTCGTAAATCACGGCAACGTGTTCGGGCGGCACCTTGTATTTTGCCGCCAGCTGCTTCACCGCGCGCCCGGAATTATTCATATACGTAACGGGGCGGGCGATAATCACCTTTTCGCCGCCGATAAACGCCTCGGCAACCGAAGCTTCGCACTCCTTCTTTTTAAATTTCACGCCCAACTTTTCCGCCGCGTCTCCCGCCGCGATAAAGCCCATGTTATGAAACGTCTTTTCGTATTTCTTTTCGGGATTTCCCAGCCCCACTATCAGATACATCGTTTTTCTTTCTCCAACGCTTCAAAGAAAACAACCGCCGCCCCCGGTATGCGCGCCCGGACGGCGCGCAGATAAAAGACGGCGACGGCGTATTCTCTTTCGTTTTACAGCCGGATAAAAACCGAACGTTCTTATCCTCTCAGTCGTACAGTTTCGACATCGGTTTATCGAGGTACACGTTTTCGATTGCCGCCGCGAAAATATCCGCCACGGAAAGCACTTCGAATTTTTCTCTCATCTTCTCTTCGGGGAGATGAATGGTGTCCAGCATCACAAGCTTCGTAATCGGCGATTTTTCCAGCCGTTCCACCGCGGGACCGGAAAGCACCGCGTGCGTGCACGCCGCATAAATTTCGGTAGCGCCGAGGTCTTTCAAAGCCTGCGCGCCCTGGCAGATGGTGCCGGCGGTATCGATCATATCGTCCACCATAAAGCAGCGCTTGCCTTTCACGTCGCCGATGATGTTCATTACTTCCATCACGTTCGCCTTGGGGCGGCGCTTATCGATGATGGCGATGGGCACGCCGAATTTTTCGGCAACTTTTCTCGCGCGCTTCACGCTGCCCATATCGGGCGCCACAACAACGTCGATGTTGCCCTCTTTCGCAAAATGATTGTAAATCGTGGGACCGCCCAGAAGGTTGTCCACGGGAATATCGAAGAATCCCTGAATCTGTTCCGCGTGCAAATCCATCGTAAGAACGCGGTCGGCGCCCGCCGCCGTAATCAGATTCGCCACCAGTTTCGCCGTAATGGGGTCTCTGGAACGCGCTTTTCTGTCCTGACGCGCATAGCCGAAGTAGGGAATCACCGCCGTGATACGTCCCGCGCTGGCGCGTTTCGCCGCGTCGATCATAATCAGCAGTTCCATTAAGTTATCGTTCACGGGCGAGCAGGTGGACTGAATAATGAACAGATCTCTGCCGCGCACCGTTTCTTCGATGTGTACGCTGATTTCGCCGTCGGAAAACGTGGTTACTTCGATGCCGCCAAGCTCGGTATTAAGCTTTTTCGCAATCGCTTGCGCCAAAGGTAAGTTCGAGTTTCCCGAAAACAACTTGATTTCGTTACCGTGAGTTATCATTTTGTATATTACCTCTTTTCTCTCCGCAAAAAAATCCTCCCGCCGCCGGCTTTCCCGCCGGATCGCGTTCGCATTCTCCCGCGAAGTTTTTTAACAAATCATAAAAACAGCCCGGTTCTTCCCTCTTTTTATATATCATACATTATTTCGCCGCTTTCGTCAACCGATTTGACGGCGGCTGACGATTTTCTTCTCAATTTTGTGAAATTTGTTCGTTTTCGGCAAGTTTTTTCCGTTGCTCCGCCCTTTCTTCTTTCTCCGCTTTCAGCCGCGCCCGCAACGCGGTGAAAAATTCCGTCAGAATTCCCGAACATTCCTCTTCCAGCACCCCGCCGCGCACTTCCGTCGTATGGTTTAAAAGATTCGCCGCCGCAAGTTCTCCCGTCAGCGAATGCCCCTTCTGCTCCTTCGCGCCGAAATACAGCCTGTCCACGCGCGCGTTCAGCGCCGCCCCCATGCACATCGGGCACGGCTCTAAGGTAACGTACAGTTCGCATCCTTCGGGCAGCCGCCACGAATGAAACTTCCGGCACGCGCCGTCAATCGCCATCATCTCCGCGTGCGCGCTGGCAAGCTGCTTTTTCAAACGGCGGTTATATCCCTTCGCCACCACCTTGTTTTCGTAAACAACCACCGCCCCGATGGGCACTTCGCCCTCTTTCAGCCCTTTTTTCGCCTGACGGAGCGCCGCCTGCATGAATTTTTCTTCCCTGTTTCTCTTTTTGCTCATAGTCCTGCTTTTTCTTTCCGCGCTACCTCGTCGCGCGCTTCACCGAGTACGATAAATCCGCAATCGCGTTTTTACATTTTTGCACGATGTCTTTCAGTTCTCCCGCACCCAGCGGGTGCGCCGCTTCTTCCCGCCCCGCTTCCACCGTAAACGCGGGAATGCCCGCCTTTTCGATGCACCAGTCCTTGTATCCGCCCGCGCTGCCCTCCGCCTCGCCGAGGGGATACCCCGTAGAAAACGAAAGCGACTTCGCCAACGCGTAATCGCGGTACGCGCGCATGCCTTTCTGACGGAATCTCCAGTAAATTTCTTCGCCCTTCGTGTGAAACGAAACGGTGTAATCGGGCTTTACCTCTTCGGTAAACGCTTTCAGCGCCTGCGTTTCGGGTTCGGAAAACGGCGCCTTTCCCACGTAATTTTCGCTGCCCGGCGCAAACACGTTGCTTTTTCCCGTCCCCCAGCCCGCCGCAAAGTTCACGTTCAGATCCACGCCTCTGCCGTTGGCTTTCCAGAGCGAAAAATCTTTGTTGCCGCCGTTGAAAGCAAGCAGCTCCGCCCGCTTTTCTTTCGGCGCGGAAACAAGCCCTTTCGCCGAAAGCATCGCGCCGTCGGGGTTTGCCAGCGGAACAAACCATACGCTGCCGCAAACGCCGCCGCGGCGGAAGTGTTCGAACGCGAGATAGCTTGTGATAAATTCTCTGCCGTGCATCGCGTACTGAACGATTCCCGCGGGCGCGCCGTGTCCGAGTTTTATCGCATAAATTTCCCTGCCGAAAAGGCTTCTGCCTATCACCCGTTTTTCGCCGGGCGAAGAGCGGAAAAAGCTTTGCACATCTTTAAATACGTCCATACCCGCAACATATGCGCATATTAAAAAATGTGTGTCTTGTGTCAAGGCTTCCCCTTGGGGGGAGGCTCCTTGCGAAGCAAGGTGGTGAGGGGCAGTTACCTTTACGATAAAGAAATTTTAAACAAACAGGCAGTTAAAATATAGCCGCTTTGCAGCTTCCCCTTGGGGGCTTTTCTTGCCGAACTGCCGTTTTAAGGCAGCTTCGGCAGTCTGCTCCTCACATAGCGAGGTGATGAAGAAAAGATTTCTTTTCTTTTTTGTTTGAAAAATTGCCCCACGAAATTTTTCAAACAAAGGGGCAGTTCGCAAACGAACAACGGCTCAAAAGCAGAACGGCACGCCAAAGTATTGCGCCGTTTATCAGGCGCGCTCCCCGTTATTTATGGTAAACGGAACCGGCATTTATCATAAACGCCCGGTACACCTGTTCGCACAGCACTACCCGCATCAGCTGATGCGGCAAAGTCATATCCGAAAACGAAAGTTTAAAATCCGCCGCCCGCTTCACTTCCGCCGCCAGCCCGCACGAAGAACCGATTAAAAACGTAATCTCTTTCCCCTCGTCCGTCAGCTTCTTTACAAGCGCGGCAAACCCCTCGCTGGAAAGCTTTTCGCCCTCCACCGCCAACGCAATCACATACCCGCGGCACGCGGCAAGAATTTCTTTCGCTTCCTCTTCTATCGTCGCGCGCTCGGCAAGTTCTTTAATCTCCACGGCGGCAAACCGCGAAAGCCGCTTTACGTATTCCGCCACCGCTTCGCGCCAGAAACTTTCTTTCAGTTTTCCTACCGCCACAATGCGTATTTTTTGCATCGTATTTCTCTCCGCTCCTTACGCCAGCAGCGCCGCTATCCAGTTCATCGCGCAAAGAACCATTCCCGTCAGCGCGCACAGCACAAACCCTTTCACGTCCGCTTTCGGTTTCGCCGCTTCCACCGTCTGCATTTCTTCGCGTTTTTCGGGCTCCGCCCCGTCGATGTTCTTATCGAAGAAAATCAAATATATTGCCCATATCGCAAATAAAACGCCTAAAATAATCATCGTTTCGATTGAAAAACTTGAAATGCCGCACGCCTCTAAAATCAGAATCAGCGCGTTGTTCACGAAATGCGATACCACGGTAGGCAGAATACTGCCGGAGCGCAGAGCGATCAGCGCGAAACACGCCCCGCAGATAAACTGATAAATCGTCTGCGCGGGATTTTGATGATACAGCGCAAACAATGCGGCGCTTGCAAGCACGGCGGCAACGCTCCCGAATTTCTTCATGCCGTGAAACACAATCCCGCGGAAAAACAGTTCTTCGAGGCACGCGGGCAGCACGGCGATGAAAAGCAGCGCAGGAATGATTTTCGCTCCGCTCATCGAAGGCACGGCGGGCGAAGCGGGCGTATAGCCGAACCTTTCCAGCCATTTTAAAAACAGCCCGTTCACCGAAGAAAGAGATAACAGCCCCAGCTGCAACGTAAGCGCTATGCAGAAATAAATCGCCCGCGGCTTTTTCGCCACCGCTTTCACGCTTGTCTCCGTGCGCGAAAAATACGTGAACGCGGTAACCGCGAACGCCGCCTGCGGAATAAAATAAGAAAAATACAAAAACCAGTCTTTGCTTTCGTATCCCTCCTTCAATCCGCCGCAAAGCCGCGCCGCAATCAGAAACAGTAACGTAAAAACGTACTGCGCCACAATCGCCACGGAAAAACTCAAGCCCGAAGCTTTTTCTTCGTTCAGCCCCGTAAACAGCTTTTTCGTTTTTTTGAAATAAGTGCGTTTCATACGTCTATTATAGCATTTTTTTCGCGATTAGAAAAGCAAATAACGGTTAAAAAGCATAAAAACAGCGCAAAAAATCGGTGAAATCGCGTGCAAATCCGCCCCGAAATCGTTGTTTTCGGCTTGATTTTTCACTCCTTTTATGCTATAATAACCTGAAATCACACGAAAATCAGGAGTTTTTTATCCGAAAATGCGCAGATTCAAGTCTTTTAAAAGTACCCTTTTCGCCTCGTTCGGCGGCTACGTGGTGCAGGGCATCGTAAATACGTTCGTGCCGCTTTTGTTCATCACGTTTCAGAACGAATACGGCATACCGCTTTCGAAAATCACCGCGCTGATTACCATCAACTTTTTACTGCAGCTTTGCGTAGACCTCGCCTCGGCGTTTTTCGTCGATAAAATCGGCTACCGCGCCTGCGCGTTTCTCGCAAACGTATTCGCGGCGGTCGGGCTGGTGCTTCTCACCGTTCTGCCGCGCGTTCTGCCCGATCCGTTTGTCGGCTTGCTGCTTTCCGTCCTCTTTTACGCGATCGGCGGCGGACTTCTGGAAGTGGTGGTAAGCCCCATCGTGGAAGCGTGCCCCTCTAAGCACAAGGCAAAAACGATGAGCCTTCTGCATTCGTTTTACTGCTGGGGCAGCGTGGGCGTGATTTCGCTTTCCGCGCTGTTTTTCGCCGTGGCAGGCACGCAGCACTGGCGCGCTTTAACGCTGGTATGGGCGATTCTGCCCGCCGCGAACGCCGTTCTGTTTCTGTTCGTGCCGTTTGCCTCGCTCTCCGAAGACGGCGCGCCGTCCATGAGCGTTCCCCGTCTTTTAAAATGCAAATCGTTCTGGTTTTTCTTCTTTATCATCTTGGGCGCGGGCGCGGCGGAATCCGCCGTGGCGCAGTGGGCTTCCGCGTTTGCCGAAAAAGGCCTTGGCGTATCCAAAACGCTGGGCGATTTGTTCGGACCGGCGCTGTTTAGCGTAACCATGGGCGTTTCGCGGCTTTTGTACGGCAAATTCGGCGAGAAAATCGATTTGAAAAAAGCCATGACGGCGAGTGGCGTTCTGTGCGTGATTTCCTACCTTATCATCGCGTTTTCGCCCTCGGCGGTACTGTCGCTGTTCGGCATGGCGCTCTGCGGATTTTCGGTGGGACTGATGTGGCCGGGCACGTACTCGCTGGCGGCGGCAGGCATTAAAAACGGCGGCAACGCCATGTTTTCCTTCCTCGCCCTCGGCGGCGACATCGGCTGCACAAGCGGACCTTCCGTGGCGGGATACGTATCGGGATTGTTCGGCGACAATTTAAAAATCGGATTTCTGTTCGCCATGGTTTTCCCGCTGATGTTAACGCTGCTGCTGATTTTTTCGGGCAAAAAGAAAAAAAGCGCAAGCGAAAAAACGGAAGAACGACAAAATTAAACCGGCGCACAATCGCCGTAACCGCCGCCGCGCGGAGCCGCCGCTCCGCACGGCGCTTTTTTGTTTTGAAATTCCCTTTACATTTTTTGAAAAGCATAGTATAATAAAATCGTAATTTTTAACAGGAGCTTTTTTATGAACGGTACGCAGGCAGTGGAATTTTACGAAAAAGCAGCCGACGAAAACGGACATCTGTATTTTGCCCGCTACGATATTTCCGACGGCGATCATCCGCAGTCTTTTCCTCACTTTCACGACAGTCCGGAATTTATCCTCGTACGCGAGGGCAGTTACCTTGCGCACGTCGGCACGCAGGAACGCCTTCTGCACGCGGGCGAAATCGCGTTTGTCGATTCGTTCGTTCCGCATTTCTACCGCACGGCTGGCAAAGCCGCGGTGTACGCCCTCGTCATCGATAAAAATCTCTTTTCCGTCGAGGCGCTCTCCTCGCGCGCGTTTCCGCCGTTTCCCGCCGTTTCCGCCGAGAATTTTGCCGTAATCATGCGTTATTTCGACGCCTGCGCCCCCTATATTTCCGCCAACCGACAGACGAAATGCGGCTTTTCCGATATGTTCGCGGGGCTTCTGTACGAATTCTGCCCCTCGCAGGAACGCAAGGAAAACAAGACGGCGCGCGCGTTTTCGGAAGTGCTCAGATACCTGAACGCGCACTACCGCGAAGAAATTACCTTATCTTCGCTTGCCGCCCGCTTTTCGTATGCCGAAAATTATTTTTCCGCGCTGTTCAACGATTTCACGGGCATGTCTTTACGGGAATACGTCAACCGCCGCCGCATCGCCGAAGTACTGCGCTTAAAAGCGAAAAATCCCGCCGCGTCCCTCTTCTCCCTCGCGCTGGACTGCGGCTACGTCAGCGAGAAAACTTTCTACCGCTCGCTTGCGAAATACGGTAAGAAATGACAGTGTTTTTGCAACTTTCGGGGTTGTGCAAGCGCTTTTTACGTAGTATAATGTAGCCATGAAAAACGAAAACGCCGCCGGCTGCGGCACAAAAAAACAATTTAAAGCCGCCGTCGTCGGCTGCGGCAGAATTTCCGTAATGCACTTCGACGGCATCGCGCGTTCGCCGCTTGCGCGGCTTGTCGCCTGTTGCGATATACGCCCCGGACGGGCAGAAGCCGCCGCGGAAAAATACGGCTGCAAAGCGTATACTTCTTATGAAGAAATGATTACCGCCGAGAAGCCGGACGCGGTACACATCTGTCTGCCGCACTATCTGCACGCCCCCGCAGCGCAATACGCGATTTCGCGCGGGGTGAACGTACTCACCGAAAAACCGATGACGATTTCGCTTGCGGACGCCGAAAAAACGGTGGCTCTGGCGAAAGAAAAAGGCGTGCGTTATCACGTGATTTTCCAGTGCCGCTACAACGCCGCCTCCAAGCTGGTGAAAATGCGTGCCGAAGAAGGCGCCCGCGGCGGAAAGCTGGGAAAACTTCTTTGCGCTTCTTCGTTTCTTACGTGGTCGAGAAGCGACGAATATTATTCGGAAAGCGACTGGAAAGGCACATGGGACAAAGAAGGCGGCGGCGTGGTGATCGATCAGGCGATTCATTCGATCGACCTCGTGAACTGGATCGTCGATTCGCCCGTGAAGCGCGTTTCCGTTTCGATGGCGAACCGCGGGCATAACGTCGTGAAAGTGGAAGATTCGGCGGACGGGCTGATCGAATACGAAAACGGCGTAAAATACTGCTTCTTCTGTACGAACAACTTCTGTACGGACGAACCCATCGAAATCAGGCTGGTGTTCGAACGCGGCACGGCGGTATTTTCCTACGACGAAGCGCTGATTACCTACGCGGACGGCTCCCCCGCCGAACGCGTGGAAAAAGATAAAAATCCGCAGGCGGTGGAAGGCGGCAAAGATTACTGGGGCTTCCGCCACGCGGAACAAATCGCGAAATTTTACGAAGCGCTGGCGGGAATGCGCGCCCCCGAACTGACGGGCGAAGAAGCTTTGAAAACCCACCGCCTGATCTGCGCGATTTACGAGGACGGCAAAAAACATTTTACGGCAAACACGTAAACACAACGAAAACAAGGAGAGAAAATTATGATGAAACTCGGCACCATGGTCAATTTTTCGCACGAAACGCAAGGGCTCGGCGAACTGAAAACCGCATTTGAAAACGTAAAGAAATACGGCTTGCCCACCTGCCAGCTCTGCTGCTGGGATATGAGCAAATTCACCGACGAAAACGCGGCGGGCATCCGCGAAATCGTAAAGGAAACGGGCGTGGAAATTTCCGCGTTCTGGTGCGGCTGGGAAGTTTCCCCCACGTGGGATTTCATCGACGGCTACCACACCATCGGGCTGGTGCCCGTCGCCTACCGCGCGCGCCGCGTGCAGAATTTAAAAGACGGCTCCGATTTCGCGAAAAAAATCGGCGTGAAATACGTGGCTACGCACGTGGGATTCCTGCCCGAAAATCAGAAAACGGACGAATATACCGCCGTGGTGGAAGCCATACGCGAAGTCGCCCTGCACTGCAAAGAAAACGGGCAGTATTTCTTATTCGAAACGGGGCAGGAAACGCCCGTAACGCTGCGCCGTACCATCGAACGCGTGGGCACGGGAAACCTCGGCGTCAATCTCGATCCCGCCAACCTCCTCTTATACGGCAAAGGCAACCCCTGCGACGCGCTGGACATATTCGGCGACTACGTGATGGGCGTGCACGCGAAAGACGGCGAATACCCTACCGACGGCGACCGGCTCGGCGCGGAAAAACGCATCGGCGACGGCAGAGTGAACTTCCCTCTGCTGATTAAGAAGCTGAAAGAACACGGCTACGACGGCGCGATTACCATCGAACGCGAAATTTCGGGCGAACAACAGGTACAG
>DLQW01000007.1:27821-30310 GCA_002474405.1 Christensenella sp. UBA7597
ACGCCAAAAAATTTCTGGAGGACATCATCCATGGCTGAAAACAACGAAAAAACGTTAAAAGTGGCTTTAATCGGTATCGGCGGCATGGGCTATTGCCATTATTGCTGTTACGACGATATTCCGGGCGCAGAAATCATCGCCGTGTGCGACGTGCGCACGGATATGGCAAAGGAAAAAATAGAAAAGCACGCCGCGGAAAAATCCGTTTCTTCCGCCGCTGCCCCCCGCGTTTACGCAAATCTTGACGAACTATTGCAAAACGAAACGCCGGACGCGGTTGATATCTGCACGCCGAGCTACATGCACGCGGACATGGCGGTAAAGTGCCTCGAAAAGGGAATCAACGTGCTTTGCGAAAAGCCGATGACGCTTTGCGAAGCGGATGCGGCGCGCGTGCTGGCGGCGGAAAAAAAGAGCGGCAAAAAATTCATGGCGGCGCACGTGGTGCGTTACATGGCGCCGTACGTGTATCTTAAAAAAGCCGTCGAAAGCGGCAGAAACGGCAAACTGCTGCGGCTGGACATGAAACGCCTTTCCTCTATCCCCCGCTGGAGCTGGGAGGACTGGATGCGCAACGAAAAATTAAGCGGCGGCGTGGGGCTGGACCTTTCGGTGCACGACCTCGATTTCGCGTTTTCTCTGCTGGGCGCGCCCAAAAGCATGAACGCCGTATACCGCCCGATTCGGAATAACAGCACCTTCATTTTCAGCACGTTGCAATACGACGGCGTCACGGTTACCTGCGAGGGCGCGTGGTACAACGCCGAAACGTTCCCCTTCCGCGCGGACTATCTTGCCGTATTCGAAAACGGCTATATCCGCAGCGAAGCGGGCACGATTACGGAAAACGGGGCCGTCGCAGGGCTTTCCGCCGCGGCGGGCGCCGAAGAAAAAAAGAACCTCGGCATCAACATTTCCGGCGACAACGCCTATACGGAAGAAATTGCCTACTTCTTAAGCTGCGTGAGGAACAACCTGCCCGTCACGTACGTGGCGCCCGAAAGCTCGGCGCAGACGGTACGCCTGACGGAAGAACTCATTAAAAACGCGAAAATCGTATAAAGGCGGCGACGCGCCTTAAAAAAGCCGCCGTAAACGGAGCGGATACGCAAAACGTTCGTCCAAACCGCTCAACTTCATGCAAATAACCTTAAACGCACGTTTCCGCGTGCGTTTTTGCTTGCTTTTTTCCGTAAAGTCTGTTATAATACGCTTTACCGCATCTTATGGGTGCTTTTTATATGAAATATAAAAATCTTCCGGAGGAAAAAACCTTGCAGGTAAAATTATCCGATCATTTTCATTATCGTACCCTGCTGAAATTCGTGTTCCCCAGCGTCTGTATGATGGTTTTCACGTCGATTTACGGCGTTGTGGACGGGCTGTTCGTTTCTAATTTCGCGGGAAAAACGCCCTTTGCCGCCATCAATCTGATTATGCCCTTTTTAATGATTATGGGCGCGGTGGGCTTCATGCTGGGCGCGGGCGGCAGCGCCATCGTTTCGCGTACGTTCGGCGAGGGAGAAAACGAAAAAGCCTGTTCGTATTTCACCTTTCTGGTAGCGTTTACGTTTTGTATCGGCGTTGTTCTCGCGCTGATCGGCTTCGCGGTGCTGCCCTCAGTGGCAAGGCTCCTGAAAGCCGAGGGCGATTTGTACGCGTACGGCGTGCAATACGCGCGCATCAACCTCATCGGCGTGCCGTTCTGGATGCTGCAAACCATGTTCCAGACGTTTTTCATCACCGCCGAAAAGCCGAATCTCGGTTTCGTCGTTACGGTAATTTCGGGCGTATGCAACATGGCGGGCGACGCGCTTCTGGTGGGCGCGCTGGGGCTCGGCGTAAAAGGCGCGGCGTGGGCTACCGTTCTTTCGCAGGCGGCGGGCGCGATTATCCCCGTAATTTATTTCGCCCGCAAAAACAAAAGTCTGCTGCATTTCTGCAAAACGCGTTTTTACGGAAAAGTGCTTTCAGAATCGTGCACGAACGGTTCTTCGGAATTCGTCAGCAACGTTTCCTCTTCGCTGGTGGGCATGCTGTTCAATTTTCAGCTGCTGAAACTGGCGGGCGAAAACGGCGTTTCGGCGTACGGCGTTTTAATGTACGTCAACTTCATTTACGTGGCGATTTTCCTCGGCTACTCCATCGGCGTGGCGCCCGTGGTGGGCTATCATTACGGCGCGAAAAATCACGACGAACTCAAAAATCTGTTTAAAAAGAGCCTTGTGCTGATGGGCGTCACAGATCTGATTCTCACCGCGCTCGCCGAAATACTCGCCGCGCCGCTTTCTTATCTTTTCGTGGGAAAGAATCCGGAACTGTATTCGCTTACGCGTAACGCTTTCTATCTCTACAGCCTTTGCTTCCTGTTTACGGGATTCAATATCTTCGGCTCGGCGTTTTTCACTGCGCTTTCCAACGGCAAGGTGTCGGCGGCGATCTCGTTCCTTCGTACGGTGGTGTTTCAGGTGGCGGCGGTGCTTACGCTG
>DLQW01000036.1:0-3973 GCA_002474405.1 Christensenella sp. UBA7597
TATTGCGAAGGGCAGAAATACGTTTCGAAAGCGGATGAAATCAATCAGACGGAGGCTTTTTTAAAGAGAAACGGCGTGCAAGAAATCGCGCTTCTTGCGGCGTCATTGCCGTATCTTTTCTGGCGCAAACGAAACTGCCCGTAAAGCACGTGTATTTCGACGGCGGACAGTTTGCGAAAATCAGAAAGGTGCTGCGCCGGATCATGACGCCGTTTCTGTATTTCGCCATCAGAAATATTTATAAATCGGGCGGAAAAAATCTTGGCAAAGTCATGTGGTGCGACGACGAATCCATACGCGGCTATTTCGTTGCGGCGGGCAAAGCGTTGCGGTATAAAAATCTGCGGCGCCAGCTTTCCGACAGTCTGGAAAACAAGCCGTTTCCGCCCCTTGACGAAGAAACGCAAAGGCATACGTTTTTCGCGTTCGGAAGCGCGGAGGAGCATTTTAAATACCGTGCGGACGTAATGAAAACGTACCCGTACGCGCATTATCCCGTGTTCGACGGATATAACCACATGCAGTATCAGATACGCAGCCCCGAAGGCTTTGCGGACATGCTGAAGAACATCATCGAAAAAAACGAAATGCCGCAATTACCGTTTGTAAAGGAGTAAAAACCATGAAATATCATATCGAAAAAAACACCGTGCAGGAAACGCTTGTAATTCCGCTTTACGGAAGAAAGGTTTGTTCGGAAATTTTCGGCGATTTGTACAGAGACGATACCGCCGCAAAGCTGATGGAAAACATCGATTACGATTTTTCGTTGCTGGAAAAACAGGCGAAAAAAACGATGTACCGCTTTGGCTTTCTGGAAGTGGCGATGCGCCAGAACGATCTGGCGTGGGAAGTGAAAGATTATCTGAAAACGCACCCGAAAGCGGCGGTGGTAAACCTCGGCTGCGGGCTGGACGATACGGGCAGAAAATGCGATAACGGCGAATGCCGCATATACAACCTCGATTTCAAAAACGTAATCGACGTGCGCAACGAGCTGTTGCCCGCGGGCGAACGCGAAGAAAACGTTGCCTGCGATCTGAACGATACGTCGTGGTTTACAAAAATCGACGCAAGCGGCGGCGCGGTGTTTTTCGCTTCCGGCGTGTTCTATTATTTCCTCACGGAGCAGGTGAAAGAGCTCGCCCGTAAAATGGCGCAGGCGTTTCCCGACGGCAAACTGGTGTTTGACGCGGCGAATAAAAAAGCGGGAAAACTGCTTCGGAAAACCTGGCTGAAAGTGGCGAAAATCAAAGACGTCGGCGCGTATTTCGCCGTTTCGAACGCGAAAAAAGAACTGTCGCCGTGGAGCGATAAACTTATCGTTTCCAGCCGCGGCTATATGCTTGGGTATCACAATCTGAAATCGCCGTCGGTAAGCGGATTTTTCAGATTTCTCGCGAAAGCGGGCGATAAATTTATGAAAATGCAGATTGTACGGCTTGATTTCAAAAAATAAGGAGAAAGGATGAAACATATTCATTTTGACGCGGAAACTTCCGGATTTTACGGCGCATACTGGAAAAACAAACAACAGGTAAACCGCGCGATTATCGCCATGCTCGGCGACGATCCCGAAGATTATATGGCGAAATCGTGCGTGAAATGGCTGCTGAAAAAGGGCGTGAACGTGCTTACGATGTCGCCGGGAAAAAAGAATTACAGCCACCACAATTACCCGCTGGAACGCATCGAAAGCGCGATAAAATGGCTGCGTGAACATGGAAACGAAAAAATCGCCATTGCCGGCGCTTCCACCACGGGCACGCTGGCGCTTACCGCCGCCTCGTATTTTCCGCAAATCACGCTAACGATTGCCATGACGCCCAGCGATTTTATCTGGCAGGGCTTCGCGCAGGGCAAAAAGGACGGCTGCGGCGAATGGCCGATCGAAGGCGAATCGCTGTTTACCTATCGCGGCGCCCCGTTGCCGTATATGCCGTTTTGCTACAAGCATCCGCAGTACTGGCAGGTGATGAAAGAGGAAGCGAAAAGTACGGGCAATATGACGGCTTCGCGTAAAATTTTCGACGATTCCGAAGCCGCTCATCCGATTACCGAAGCCGAATTCATCAAAGTGGAAAACATCAAAGGCATGCTGCTGATGATCGGCGCGGAGGACGACAGCCTCTGGAACGCGGCGAAATACGTAAGACGCGCGGAAAACAGACTGAAAGAAAAGCCGCACGAATGCAGCGTGGAAGCGGCGGTATATCGCCACGGCACGCATTTCGTGTTTCCGGAAAGTCTGCTGAAAACGATTTTCCCCGTCGGCGCGGGGCTGCTTTTGAAGCTGATGTTCAGGGCGGCGAAAGAATACCCGAAAGAATGCCGGCAGACGAGAAAAGACATAGAACGCAGAATGCTGAACGCCATCGAGGAGTGGAAAAACAAATGAAATACGGCTTTTTGCAGAAGTTCATGTGGGCGGGTTATCGGGGCACGTTCAAAAAATATCTTACTGAAACGCTGAAAGAGGAGCAGCCGCAAGCCGTGATGAAAGCGGCGCATAAAAAATACAAAGAAATTCTGGCGGGCGTAACGGAATTCGATAAAGGCGACCGGTTTTTAATCAATATTCTCAGCTGCGCGATGCTTTCTTCCGTGCTGCTTTCGGTAAAAAACAAATATTCCGTAGAGGACGTGCGCGCCTACTACAAAAACGCGATGTGCGAAAACTTTTTAACGAAAAAGGCTTCGAAACGCGGCAAGGCGTATACGGTAAAGGGCAGAGAAAAACTTAAATTGCAGGCAAAACAAAGCGAAAGCAATCAAAATCCGTATTCCTGGAAATTTTCCGTGGAGGACGGTCCCACCCTCAATCGGTACACGGCGTACTTTTATACCTGCGGCATCTGCCGCCTGATGACGGAACTGAACTTGCGGGAATACATCCCCGCCATGTGTACGCTCGATTACGATATGGCGGAGCTCGGCAACAGCGATTTCACGCGCGAATACACGCTGGCAAGCGGCGGAAAGTACTGCGACTGCCATTATAATCACAGAGGATAAGGAAAAATCATGGAAGGACGGGCGGAATATCTGCGGGAAACGAAACTGCTCGATTTTTCGTCGGCGGCGATACGCCGGCTGATTGAATCGCGCGGATGGAACGCTTTGCCCGAAGCGGAGCGTGCGGAAGCGATTTACGGTTTCGTGAAAGACGAAATTCTTTTCGGCTACAATACGGGCGACGGCGTAAAGGCTTCGCGCGTGCTGAAAGACGGCTACGGGCAGTGCAACACCAAGGGCACGCTGTTTATGGCGCTGCTTCGCGCCTGCAAAATTCCCTGCCGAATCCACGGTTTTACGATAGATAAACTGTTGCAAAAGGGCGCCATGACGGGGTTTGTGTACCGCTCTGCGCCGAAAGAAATTTTTCACAGCTATACGGAAGCGTACGTCGGCGGGCGGTGGTATCGGCTGGAAGGGTTTATTCTGGATGAAAAATACCTTTCCGCGTTGCAGAAAAAATTCGCGCCGCGCGCGGACGGCTCGTTTATCGGCTACGGCGTGGCAACAAAGAATTTTTTACACCCGCCCGTTACCTTCCGTTGCTGCGATACGTATATCCAGAAAGAGGGCATCGTGCGCGATTTCGGCGTGTACGATTCGCCCGACACGCTCCTATCTGAGCACGGGCAGGAGATGAACGCGCTCAAAAAAGCGGCGTTCCGCCTGATCGGCAGGCGACTGATGAACAGAAACGTAAGAAAAATCAGAAACGGCGGCAGCGGAAATTAAAAGCGGAAATAAAAAAACGTTTGGGCGCATGAAAAATCGGGTATAATATAAACGACGTCTTTCGCAGGCAAAACGGCGCATATGCGCGCGTATGAATTCACGCAGACGGAAAGGAGCCGAAATTTGACGGAACCCGGCAGAATTTTTCAGGTATCGCAAGAAAACAAAATCATCGAAGGTTGCACGGTTTCGGCGGAAGAGCAAAAAGGCGCGGTGTATTTTTCTC
>DLQW01000036.1:3999-11482 GCA_002474405.1 Christensenella sp. UBA7597
GTATTTTTCTCTGGCGAAACAAACGGACATCAGCCCCGAAATTTATCGGGACAAAAAAATTTTGTTCGTCGATTACGGCACGCTGATCGCTTACGGCAACAGATTCTCGCGGGAAATCGGCGAAAATCAGGCAATATGTCTCCGTGAAAACGCGCCCGTCGGAATGAAAACGGAAGTCGGCGCGGTATATACGGAATTTACAATAAGGAGCAACAGTAAAATGAACGGAATCATCAAAGACGGCGAAGTATTTTCTTTAAAAGATCTTGTGCCGTATCAGCAGGGCAAAATCGTGAATATGGACGTAGCGAGCAACGAAAAAATGAAATTCGTTATCATGGCGTTTGATAAAGGCACGGGGCTTTCGGAACACGCCGCGCCCGGCGAAGCGCTGATTTTCGCGCTGGACGGCGAGGGCGTTATCGGCTACGAGGGGAAGGAATACCCGATTAAAGCCGGCGAAAATTTCAAGTTCGCAAAACAGGGCAGACACTATGTAAAAGCGACGGAAAAGTTTAAAATGGCGCTGTTTTTAACGCTGGAATAATTTTCGGAAACAACCGAAACAATTAAAAACGCATCGTGTAAAAACGCCGCCGCGGAAACATTTTCCGCGGCGGTTTTCAAAAAATAACAAAATAATCAAAATAAAAAGGCTGTCGCCGGAAGAAAGGCGACAGCCTTATCGTTTGCCCGCACGGCAAACGGCGGCGTTATACTTATTGCTTGTTTTCTTCGGAACTTATTTCTTCCAGTTCCTTGTTCAGTCCGCGGTTGGTTTTAAAGGGCAGCAGAAACGAATGTTTCTGTTTCAGTGCCGCCGCGCGCGTTTTTATGGTCTCTTTCAGTTCTTCGTAGCGCACCACGATGTTCTTGTCCTTCGCCCACTTGCGGATTTTTTCCACCACTTTGAACGAATAGAACACGTCTACAATCATAATGCCGAAGTAAATGCCTAAAAAGTACCCGTAAATCGGGTTTGCCGCAATCCAGTCAGCCAGCGCCGCCAGATGCGAATGTACCAGAAAGTAATACGCCGTGCCCGCCGCGCCCCAGGCAAGCGTGAACAGAGGGCAGATGATGCCCTGAATATTTCCTTTGCGGTCGGAATAATCCCACAGTTTCACGTGCATGCCTTTGATGAAAATCAGCCCGGTTACGTATTCGATCGCCGTCATCGCCGCGGTGATGACGAAAATAATGAATACGTTCCGCCACAGCGGAGAGGAAATAAACGAATAATCTATCGAGCAGATGGCGTAAAGCAACGTGATTCCCGTGCCGTACAGCGGCAGATTCGGTCCTACCAGAAAGCCGGGGTTGATCCATTTTTTATGCACCGCGCGGCGGAAGAAAAATTCGCTTATCCAGCCTACGGTACCGCCGAATACATAAATGATAGATAATCTGAGCAGCGTTTGCATAGCGCGTTCTCCTTAATTTTTCGGGTGTGGTTCAGGCTTTCATCAGCCGTTTGATATAGTTGCGTTCGCGCAGCGAAATTTTTCCGTCAATCGAAACCACGCAGAGGCACAGCCCGATCACGTCGTCGATGAACTCTTCGTCGGTTTTCGCCAGCTCCGCCGCCAGCACTTTCGCGTAATCGGTGGCGGATTTTTTCAGCGCCGAATTTTCCGCGACGGCTTTTTTCACGGAAGCGAAATCGAAATCGGAACCGAACACTTTCACCAGCGCGGGGTACATTAAAATATACTCCTGCTCGTTCACTTTCCCGTCCGCGGTAATCGAAGCCAGAATAAAGCACGCCAGCGTTTCCACGGGGTCGATGTTTTCGTCCGCGCCCGTCAGCCGCATTCTCGCCAGAATTTTCACCGATTTTTCCGTAAGAATCGCGCCGCGCTGCAACGCGCTGAGTTTTTCGTATTCGTTGCAAAGTTTAAAAAATTCAAACATAACTTTTCCTCTCCTTTTATTGCTTTTGCCCTTCCCGCAAACGCGCGGGAAAGGCAACCGTTCTTTTAATAAGTCTTTCTTTTAAAGCGGCAGGTCTTTCTTCGTGAAGCGGATAGAACCTACGATATAGCCAAGCACGCCGAGCACCGCCAGAATCGCAAACTTCCAGAGGAATACGTTCGTGCCGTCCATAATCGAAATCACGTCGAAGAACGAGATGATGGTAACTTTATTGAAGTAATTGAGCGAATCCATACGAACCACGGAGGGGATAACGGGGCTGCCGAACAGACCGAGCATCGCCGCCACCAGCGCGAAGATGGATAAGCCGCCGCCGATCGCCATCGAACGTTTGCTTCTGTCAAACCAGCAGGAAGTGAAGAAGCAAAGCCCGGAAAGGGCGAACAGCACAAGGAACGCGCCGAGGTTCAGAAGCGCCAGCTTGCCGCAGGTAAGGGCAACGTCGCTCTTTACAAACGCAAGGCATACGAAGCTGGTAATCGTAGTCAGGGCAAACATCGAAAGCAGCGAACCGATCAGGTACATCGCCTGCGTGAACACCACCGTCTTTCTCTTGGTGGAAGTGGAAAGCACGTACGCCATCGAGCCGCTGTCCACCTGCCCCGCAATCAGGTTGTTCGAAGCCATAATCATAAAGATGATGGGCAGAAGAAGTCCCGCAAGTTTGTAGAAGATAGAACCGACGATCAGTGTGTAGAGGTCCGCTTTGCCGATTTCTTCCAGCGCTTCGGAAACGGATGCGGGCAGCGAAGCCAGAAGGCTGTTCGTCAGATCGCCCGTAATTTCCTTGTTCTTATCGGCAAGCGTGCTCGCATATTGTTCCGCGGTGATTTCGCCCGCAGCCAGCTGTTTATCCAGTTCCGCCTTTTCGTAAGAGAATCTGCCGCGATAGGATACCACGGTGGTGGCGGCAAGATTTTTAATCGCCGCGTACGTGTACCCGAACGAATCGTACTTTTCTTTCGTAACGCCGAAAGAGGAAAGCGCGTCTACGATATTTTTCACGTTTTCTTCCTGCGTCATGTTGAACGCAAGGAAAACGGAGGAGCAGTACTGCGCGCGTTCTTCGATATACTCCGCGCGTTCCTCGCTTGCAAGGTATGCGGCAAGGTTTGCTTGATTTTCAATCAGCGCCGCGGAATAATCCGCGGGCTTATCCGCGTCTTTTTCGTTGGAAAGCATCGCTTTCAGCGTGTCGTTGTTGTAGGTCGCCACGGGGAAGAGGTACGCCGCCGTTACTTCCTGCGCCACCGTATTGTATTCGTCGGAATCTTTCGCGTAAGCGTTGCCGTTTTTATCCACGGCGGCAGCGTCCGCAGCCGCGGTTGCTTTCGTCTGTACGGCAGCCACGGCGCCCTCGTAAGCCGCTTTGAACGCAGCCGTCGCGTTCGCGTACGTCGCGGGGTCTGCGGCAACGTTTTCGGCAAACGCCTTGCCCGTTTCGGTTTTCATTTCCGGCTGCTGCGCCAGCCATGCGGGCAACTGCGCCGTATCGGAAGGCTTCTGAGAAAGCCAGGTTAAATAGCTTACCGTATCGTTCAGGTTTGCCGCAAAAGCGGGGTCGAACGTTTCCATGCCGTCTTTGCCCATCAGGTAATAGTTAAGTCCGCGCTGTTCCAGCTGCGAATCCACTTCTTCCTGAATAATCGTATCCTGAATGGAATTTTTCACTTCGCCCAGCGAACCGCTGCCGGAAATCAGCATCACGCATGCCAGCATAAAGCATACGGCGGCGGTGATGATCGTCCACATGGTGCCGTTCGCTTTGCACGATTGCTTGAACAGCGCTTTGCTGAATAAGCGTTCTTCGTACTTTTTCGAGCCTTTCATCGGCTTCGTATTCGTTTTACTTGCCATTTTTTTCATTCTCCTTCTTGTTTCTCAGTACCGTTTTGAAATGCCGCTCCAAAGAATAGGGCAGCTCAGAAATGAATTTTACGTTATAATTCCGCAGCGTGTGCAGAAGCTGCGCCGTTTCCGTCGAACGGATTTTAATCGTCGCCTGCGAATACTGCTCCTGCAGACGGGTGATTTCATAGCGCTCGCGGATAAATCTCTGATAATCTTCCGCCGTGTTGAATTCGATTTTAAACTCTTTGAATTCGCGGTTGTGAATTTCGTCCATGCTGCACACGTCGATGATGTGCCCGTCGTTTATCAGCGCCACGCGGTCGCACGTGCTTTCCAGTTCGTCGAACGAGTGCGAACTCATCAGAATCGTTTTGCCTTTTTTGTGCTCTTCCTTGATGATGTTCAGAAAGGTCGCGCGCATCAGGGGGTCGAGCCCCGTGGTGGGTTCGTCCAGAAGAATCACGGGCGCGTCGTTCATCAGCGCCGCCACCAGCGCGGTTTTCTGCTTCATGCCTTTACTCATGCGCTTGAGATTCGCGCGCGGGTCCAGCTGCAGTTTTTCGATGAGCTCGTTTGCGTAGCTCATATCGTTCATGCCCAAAAATTCCGCCTGACATTTTAAAAAGTCGATGCCGGTTTTCAAGTCGGGAAACGCGATTTCACCGGGAACGTATCCCACGGACGCGGCGATTTCGCTGGCGTGTTCCCACGAAGAGAGCCCGTTCACGTACGATTTGCCTTTCGTGGGTTTCAGAAAGCCCAGAATGTTGCGGATGGTAGTGGTTTTGCCGCTGCCGTTCGTGCCTACGTAGCCCATCATTTCGCCCTGTTCGATATCCAGATTCAGATCGAACACGCCGCGCCCTTCGCCGTAGTCCTTCGTCAGGTGGTCCAGTTTAATAACGCTCATTTCAACGCACCTCCGAAATCTTTGTCCTCTTTATAGAATTTCATAAAGTAATCCTCCAGCGATTCTTTGCGGTTGGAGAAAGATACCACGTTGATATCCGAAAGAATATCGATAAGCGTGTTTAAATCTTTGTCCTCCACCGAAATAAACACGTCGCTGTCGCCCTCTTCGATGAGGTTCAAAGAGGGGATGCGCTCCTTCGCGCGCTCCATGGAAATCGTTTTGCCCACGGGGGAGCGGAAAGTAACGTTGTAAAACTTTCTGGAAGCGTGTTTTAAATCGTCCGCCACGAATTCCGAAACGATTCTGCCGTCTTTGATGATCGCGATGCGGTCGCAGGTGTTGTCGATTTCCGAAAAGATATGGCTGGATAACAAAATGGTCTTGCCGCGTTTCTTTTCCTCGTGAATGAATTCAATGAAATTTTCCTGCATCACGGGGTCGAGTCCGCTGGTCGGTTCGTCCAGAATCAGAACGTCGGGGTCGGACATAAACGCCGTTACCACCGCCAGTTTCCGTTTTACGCCAAGGCTCATGCGCTTGGTTTCTCCGGCGAGGGCGGTATCGTCCAGCTCAAACAAATCCAGCATCCGTTTCAGCTGAGGCTGGTTGTGGCAATGCTGCAAATCCTGCATCATTTTAATGAACGCCTTTCCCGTCAGCCCCGCGGGCAAAGCGATTTCGCCCGGAATGTAGCCTACGTTTGCAAGAATTTCGTAGTACTTGTCGAAGGTTTCCATGCCGAAAATCTTCGTAGATCCGCTGTCCGGTTTCGAAAAGCCCATCAGGTGCCGGATGGTGGTGGATTTGCCTGCGCCGTTGGGTCCGAGGAAGCCGAACACTTCGCCCTGATCCACGTGCAGGTTCACGTTGAACACGCCGCGCCCGAAGCCGTAATCCTTTGTGAGATCGTTTACTTCAATTACGTGCATTTTTATCTCCTTGTCTTAGTATTTTTCACCTGTTTTCCCGCCGTTATTAACTATTTTTTTCCCAAAAAGACCATACTTAAAAAACACGATGAAATTTCTTTCCCGCGCTTTTCTGTTGAATTTTTATCGCCTTACTGTTTTTCGGTGGTAACGCCCGCCGCCGTAACGCGGTATTCGGTAACGCCCGTTACCGTTTCGCCGTCGATCTGCAGCGCGGTGGGGCGGTCGAATTTCACCTGAATCACTTTGCCCGTTTTCACTTCCACGGCTTTTTTATGATTCACGTGCGTGCCCTTGAAAATGGAGGGGAACACCATCAGCGTTTTCAGCTTGCTTTTTCCGTGCATAATCATCACGGAAACGGTGCCGTCGTCGTTCAGGCGTTTCTGTTCGGGGGTGGGCATCATGCCGCCGCCGTAATATTTCCCGTTCATCGTAGGCGCCAGCCATACGTTTTTATAGCGGAATTCTTCGCCGTCCACGTTGATCACCGCGTTTACCGGCTTAAAGTGGAAGAGCAACCCTTTGATGGCGATGCCCGTATAAGAAATTTTCTTGTCCGGCGCCTCGCGGTGCAGTCTGTCGCCCGTTTCGCAGCAGTAGCCGTCGATGCCGAAGCCTACGTTGTTTAAAAACTTGCAGGTTTTGCCGTTTACGGCAACCGTGGGAAGGTTTACGATGTACGGATTGATTGCGCACGGTTCGTTTCCTTCTTTCCCTTCCGCCACGTCGCGGTAAAAATCGTTGCCGTTGCCCGTGGGGTAGTACAGAATTTCGTTTTCGGGGATAAACGGAATGGAATTCACGAATTTATTCAGCGTTCCGTCGCCACCGCACAGCACGATTTTATCGTCTTTTGCAAGATTCTTGAAAAGTTTGTCCAGCGCGCCTTCCTCCGTAACGTCCGAAAATTCGGCGTCCTTTCCTTCAAACAGCTTTTTCGCCTGTTCGAAGCCGTTATCCTCCTTGCCCAGCCCGGCCAGCGGGTTGTACAATACGCGGTATTTCATCCTTGGTGTTTCCTCCGGTGTTTTTCGCCGTAAAAATTTCAACGGGTAATTTTCAAAAAATTGTTTGAACACTGTTGACTTTCTTTCGACATATGTATTATAATATAAAAAACAGAAAAAATAAAGCACAATAAAAGCTTCACTGTTCAAATTTTAACACTGTAGCTATATTTTGTGCAAAAAGTCGTAAAAAAAGAGGGATTATCGGGCTATGAAGGTGCAGAATTTAAACAGCTCTTCCAAAAAAACGAAGAAAATCATCAAAAGCGTGTTTGCCGAAATGCTTTCCGAAAAGCGGGAACTTTCCAAAATTTCGGTAAGTGAGCTTTGTTCGCGCGCGGAAATTTCGCGCGGCGCGTTCTATTCGCATTACGACGATATTTACGGCGTGGCGGAAGATTACGAAAACGAGCTGATCGATATGTTTTTCGATAACGCGCGCCTGTTATCGCCCTCCACCGTAGAACAATTCGTCGATTCGCTGTTCGATTATATCCGTAAAAACGACGAAAATTACAAGCTGTTGTGCTGCTCCAACGATTTTCTTTTCACGGCGAAAAAACTCACGGCAATCGCTTCGAACAAATTTCTGGAACTTTGCTACAATTCGCCGTATCTTGTCAACCGCGAAAATCTGGAACTGGAAATCAACGTGTTCATCGAAGGGCTGTTCTGCGAATACGTCAGATACTGCCGCGGATATTCCGCCGTGCTGTTAGACGATTTGTACGCGTTCACGCGCAAGTGGGTGGCAAGTTTTTCCGCCCGCCGTTTTGTAAAACCCGAAGAAAGCGCGAAAAACGAAGAAGACAGATAAAAGATAGATGATGAATTGTCAAGCTAAG
>DLQW01000095.1:0-3723 GCA_002474405.1 Christensenella sp. UBA7597
ATTCTCGTCGTTGCCGCGTTATCCGCATAAATCCTGCGCATCGTCCGTTTCTCCTTTTCGTATTCCCGCCGATTCCCGTTACCGCGTGAATCTTTATTTTTCTTCGTTAATCCTCGTACAGCGCCGTCGATAAATATCTGTCGCCTCCGTCGGGCAACAGCGCCACAATCGTCTTGCCCTCGTTCTCTTTCCGCTGCGCAATCCGTATCGCCGCCGCCAGCGCCGCGCCGGAGCTGATGCCCACCAGCACGCCTTCTTTCTTCCCCGTCAGCCGCGCAAACGCAAACGCGTCGTCGCCGGAAACGGGCACCACTTCGTTATATACGCCCGTATTCAGAACTTTCGGCACAAATCCCGCGCCGATGCCCTGAATGGTGTGCGGACCGGCTTTTCCTTCGGAAAGCACGGGCGAAGCCGCAGGCTCCACCGCCGCCACATAAACGCCGGGCTTTTTCTTTTTCAGCACTTCGCCAACGCCCGTAACCGTGCCGCCCGTGCCTACGCCCGCCACAAAAATATCCACCGTGCCGTCCGTATCTTCCCAGATTTCCTCGGCAGTCGTCTTTCTGTGCGCTTCGGGGTTCGCGGGATTCACAAACTGCCCCGCGATAAACGAATCGGGAATTTCTTTCGCAAGTTCTTCCGCCTTCTCTATCGCGCCCTTCATGCCCTTCTTGCCGTCCGTCAAAACCAACTCCGCGCCGTACGCTTTCATCAGTTTTCTGCGCTCGGCAGACATAGTATCCGGCATCACGATCATCACTTTATACCCGCGCGCCGCGCCCACCGCGGCAAGCCCGATGCCCGTGTTTCCGCTCGTCGGTTCTATAATCACGGAATTTTCGCGCAACGCCCCGCGTCTCTCCGCGTCGTCCAGCATCTCTTTCGCTACACGATCCTTCACCGAACCCGTCAGATTAAAGTATTCCAGCTTCGCCAGAAGCCGCGCGTTCAGGTTAAATTCCTTTTCTATTTTTTTCAGTTCCAGCAGCGGCGTTCTGCCGATCAGCTCGTCCGCCGATTGATAAATCTTCATTTTCAAAGGCTCCTTTCTTATTCGCGCTTATAGTATAGCACGCAAAACATACCTTGTCAATAGGTTTATGCCGTGTGAAGAAAAATTTTTCAATTATTTTTTTCTGGAATCGTAGCACGCGCCGCCGTTTTTCGCATTTCCTTCGATTTCGGCGTTTTCGCAGCCGCAGTCGCACTCTTTTTCCGCCGCCTGCCCCTTTTCGTTGTCCGCCGCATTTCCCGCAACGCCGTCCGTCAGAACGCTTTCCAGCGTAACGCCGCGCAGAAAATCGTCGATGACGTTCTGCAGCTTCTCCCACACGGGCAACGTCTTGCACGCCCCCGCGTTCGCGCAGGGGTTCGGCTTGCATTCCAGACACGAAACGGGCGAAATCGAACCTTCCGAAACGGACAAAACCTCCAGCAGATTATAATCTTTCGGTTCGCGCGACAGGCGGTATCCGCCGCCCTTGCCCCGCACGCCTTCCACCAGCCCCGCCTTTGCCAACGAAGCCACGATGCTTTCCAGATATTTTTCCGAAATCGCCTGCTCCGTCGCAATCGCGTTCAGCGTAAGATACTCTTCCTTTTCATGCGCCGCCAGCGAAAGCATCACCCGCACCGCATATCTTCCCTTCGTCGAAATCAACATTCTTTTACTCTCCCTCGGCGCCGTCCTCGCCCTTCCAGTGCAGCCGATGCAGCTCCCCTTCTTCCGAAAGGTGCGGGTAATCCAGCTGCCTGAGCGCCTCGTACACGGCAACCGCCACGGAGTTGGAAAGATTCAGCGATCTCGCTTCGCTCCGCATCGGAATCCGCACGCACGTCGCCTCGTTATCCACCAGCAGCTCTTCGGGCAGCCCCTTCGTCTCTTTGCCGAACACAAGGTAATCGCCGTCCCGATAGGCAGCCTCGCTGTGCGCCCGCTTCGCCTTCGTCGTAAAAAAGTAAAACGTCGCCGCCGCATTCTCCCGCGCCGCCTCTTCCCGCACCTCGTCAAACGAATCGTAATATCTCACGTCCACAAGGTTCCAGTAATCCAGCCCCGCGCGCTTCAAATACTTGTCCGAAACTTCGAATCCCAGCGGTCGCACCATATGCAGAACGCACCCCGTAGCGGCGCACGTCCGCGCAATGTTTCCCGCGTTCTGCGGAATTTCAGGCTCCACAAGCACTATATGCAGCATTGTCAGTTTTCCTCTTTCCCGTCCTGTTTATTCCCGCCGCCTAAGCGTATTCTTTTCCCCGCGCGGAATTTCTTCTCCGTGCGGCGCGGATACGCCGTGGCGCGGCAGCTCCCGCGCTTCGTATTTTTTCCTTACATATTGTAATACGCCGCACGAAAAAATGCAAGCGTTTTGGTAGTTTTTTTCAGCTTTACCCTGTTTTTCCGCGGATTTTGCCAAAAAATCGCGGATATTTTGCCTTTTGGGGCTGCATAATGTTGGTACAAGGACGGCGAAAGTCCTTTCAGGGAGGAAACAAAAACTTTATGCAATTTGAAAAAACGCAGACCTTTAAAAACTTAGCGCGTTCCTTCGCCGGCGAATCGCAGGCGGGCATGCGCTACCAGCTTATCGCGAAACAGGCGATGCAGGAAGGCTATAAAACGCTTGCGGACGAAATCAGAACGCTCGCGAAAAACGAAACGTTCCACGCCAAGCGCTTCTTCGAAACCTTACAGGAAAAGGCGGGCAGCCGCGAGAATATCGACGTCGAAGCGGGCTATCCTTTCCATGCCGGTTCGCTGGAAGAAGGGCTTGCCTTTGCCGCAAACGACGAAACGGCGGAAACGGAACTCTACCCCGAATTTGCCGAAACGGCGAAAAAAGAAGGCTTTGCCGATATTGCGGCGCTTTACAAGCTGATCGCGAAAGTAGAAGATTCTCACCGGATCATTTTCGATTATCTTGCAGGCGCGGTAAAAAACGGCACGCTGTTTTCCGCGGATTCGCCTGTACTCTGGGTATGCGGCGATTGCGGACACATGGCTGTCGGCGAAAAAGCCTGGAAAACCTGCCCGCTCTGCGGCGCGGAACAAGGGCGCGTAATGTTGCATCTGCCTTTCGAAGGCAACCGCGTCTGACCGGAAGAATTTTCGCTTACCTTGCAGATTTGATTTTAAAAGGAGAATAAAATGAAAAATCAGAACAACAACGAAAACAAGAAACGCACCAACAACAGCCGTACCGGCAACACGAAGAACTGCAGCGGCTGCGGCAAATCCCGCAACTGCAAAGGCTCCGCCAACGAGCACGAAGAAGAGGAAGACTAACGCATAAAGCCGCCGTAACGGCGGCAAAAAGGAGGGCTTCCCCATGAAAAAGCTTTCGAAAAAGGTAGAAAGCCTGATCGGGCTCACCTCGAAATCGGACGTCAACGGCAGCTATACGGGCAAGCCGCTGAATCCGAAAGAAAAGCCCGTACAGGACGCCGACGATCTTTAAATCGCGGCGTACGGCGGCGCAACGCCGCTGAAATAAAAACAATAAAAAACCGACGGCGGGATGGTTTACAATCGTTCCGTCGTCGGCTGTTTTTATTTATGGAATTTTTTTGGCGTTAACCCCGAACATCGGGTTTTTACGCTACAGAATCGGCTTTAATTAAAAATCATCGTCGTCGTTGCGGCGGCGTTTCTTTCCGGAACCGCTCTTGGGCGTAGGCGCGTCATCGTCGTCGAAAGAATCGTCCTCGTCGTCATCGTCG
>DLQW01000095.1:3833-4491 GCA_002474405.1 Christensenella sp. UBA7597
CTCTTCTTCCTCTTCTTCTTCGTCCTCGTCGTCCAGCTCCTCGCCGCTGAGGTCGATGCCAATATCGTCGCCGGCGTCATCGTCGTCAAGGTAGCTTCTCCAGGCGTCGTCCTTATCGGGATCCTCTTCTTCCTCTTCCTCGATGTCCTCTTCGTATTCCGATTTTTTCTTGCATTCGTCGCACATTTTCTCGCCCGCGCGCATATAATTTTCGCCGCAGATGGGGCAAAGTTCCGTTTCTTCGGTATCCGCCTCTTCGAAATTATCGGTAAACGTCTTTTCGCCGTTCAGTTCCATTCTGCACACTTCGCAGAACTCCTCTTTATCCGCGTCGATGAAATTCAGCTGACATCTGGGGCATAATTCGTATCTTGCCATAAATAAAAGTCCCTCTTTTTCGTTTCGTTATCCGCCGCAAAAAAATCCCTTGCGGGATTCGGAAACGGCATTTTGCTATATTATATTAGTATTTTTTTCTTTTGTAAACTGTTTTTGTGCAATTTTTCGGATTTTTATAATTTTTTTTCGTATTTTTTCAAAACCCGCATTTTCTCCGAAGAAAACTTCGTCTTCTTTGCGGCAAGTGTATGCGAGCCGACAGAGATCTATTGCAAATTCTTGCCTTATTTAAGCCTTCCCCCTTGCCTGCATAAAATTT
>DLQW01000013.1 GCA_002474405.1 Christensenella sp. UBA7597
TCTTTTTTTTGAGTGCATTTGATGCAAATGCACTCAAAAAAAAGATGCGCGATCCTTTTTTGCCGGAAGTTACCGAAGAGGTAACGCCGCAGGCGACTCCTTCAAAGCTTCCCTATGGCACACGCAAAGCACCGTTTAGTGCTGCTTCGTCCCCGACCTGACACGGTTCGCGGGTTTACGTTGCATAAGACCTTGATATCAACGTTCCTTACGGCGCGCATACCTTCCATAACGTCCGTCGGGAAAGGCTTTCAGCCCGGCTATAGCGGATTGCCGGTACAGGGAGCCGCTGCTTCCCCGCCTACGCGCATTATCATCAGTATAGCATACTTTGAAAAAAAACGCAACCGTTTTTGTATGGGCGCGCGGCGGTTTTTCCGTGCGCGGCTCAGACGTTTGCCGCATTTTCGCGAAATTTCGCGGTTTTTCACGCTTTTTGTATGTTTTGCTTGACTTTTACGGCAAAAACGGGGTATAATAACTATCGGACGCCGCGAAGAGGAAACAAACGCGCGGCGTTTACGAAAACCGATAAAAAGGACGGAACAAAATGGCGGAAGAATGCACTCACGATTGCTCGTCTTGCGGCAAAAGCTGTTCGGACAAGCAGAAAAAAGAAAGTTTTTTGAAAGAACCGCACAAGAAATCGTCGATTAAAAAAGTAATCGCCGTGGTGAGCGGCAAGGGCGGCGTGGGAAAGTCGCTGACGACTTCGCTGCTGGCGGCGTACGCGCACAAAGCGGGGAAAAGCGTAGGTATCATGGACGCGGATATTACGGGACCTTCGATTCCGAAAATGTTCGGCGTTACCGAGCGGGCGAGCGCGGAAGAGGACGGCTTGAACACCGTGCTTACGCCCTCCGGCATACAGATGATGTCGATGAATCTGCTGCTGGAAAACGAGAACGACCCCGTGATCTGGCGCGGCATGATGATTGCGGGCACGGTGCAGCAGTTCTGGACGGACGTGATCTGGCGGGACGTGGATTTGCTGTTCATCGATATGCCCCCCGGAACGGGCGACGTGCCGCTTACGGTGTTTCAGAGCATTCCCATTGCGGGGGTAGTGGTGGTTACAACGCCGCAGGACCTTGTGAAAATGGTGGTGGAAAAAGCCGTGAAGATGGCGGAAATGATGGACGTGCCCGTGCTGGGGCTTGTGGAAAACATGAGCTATCTTACCTGCCCCGGATGCGACAAGAAAATAGAAGTGTTCGGGCACAGCAAGGCGGACGAAATTGCGGCGGAATACGGCATTCCCGCGGTGGCGAAGCTGCCGATCGACCCGAAAATCGCGGAACTTGCGGATTTGGGGCGGATCGAGGACTACGATTGCGACGCTCTGAAGGAAATTTACGCTAAGATCGAAGGGTGAAAGAAGCATCGCTTTTACGATAATTTTACTATTTTAAACTCGGCAAAATTGCCGAGTTTTTCTTTTTTTACGCAAAAATCATTGAAAATTTTTTTAAAGTGTGCTATACTGTCTGTGCCAAACAAAACTGAATATTAAAAAAATGAGCGCAAAGGGGTTATTTTGCCCCGTTTTGAGCGATACTCCCATTGTAGAAATTTGTTAAAAATGCAGATTCCGAAATGGGAGTAATTGCTCATTTCTTTCAGTTTTGTTTGGCGACAAGTGGAGTCTGCGTTTTATGTGCGTTGACTTCGGTTGGCGCACTTTTTTTATATAAAACGGTGCGACTATTTTGTACAAAGGAGCACCGAACAATGGGGTCGAATGCAAATCTGCACACAGCTAAAAACGAAAAAAACGATGAGTTTTATACACGCCTTGAAGATATAGAAAAAGAACTTTCGCATTATAAAGCGTATTTTAAGGGCAAAACCGTGTTTTGTAACTGCGACGACCCGTACGAAAGCAATTTTTTCAAATATTTTGCAATGAATTTCAACTTTTTGGGGTTGAAAAAGCTGATTGCCACGTGCTACGATTCTTCGCCCGTGGCGGGCGAGCAGCTCTCTTTGTTTTCCGATAAACGTCCGTATAAAATAGAAATTTCGGAAGTAACCGACGAGAACGGCGACGGGGCGATCGACCTTGCCGACGTGGAATATTTGCTGAAAAACAAACATAATACGCGAGCCAAACTGCAAAGCGGTGATTTCAGAAGCGAAGAATGTGTAGAGCTGTTAAAACAAGCCGACATTGTGGTAACGAATCCGCCGTTTTCGCTGTTCCGCGAATATGTGGCGCAACTGGTGGAATATGAAAAGCAGTTTGTAATTATCGGGAATCAGAACGCGATAACCTACAAAGAAATTTTTCCGTTATTGAAAGAAAATAAAATGTGGCTCGGCAATCATTCGGGTGCGCAAAGTTTTTTAGTGCCGTTGAATTTCGAAAGAAACAATACATACATCGAAAACGGCAAAAAATATGCGAAATTCGGCAATATTTGTTGGTTTACGAATTTAGATACAAAAAAACGGCACGAAATAATGCCTTTATATAAAAAATATTCGCCCGAAGAATACCCGAAATATGATAATTACGAGGCGATTGAGGTGAGTAAAGTATCGGATATACCTTACGATTATAACGGGGCGATGGGCGTTCCGATTACCTTTTTTGATAAATATAACCCCGAACAGTTTGAAATTATCGGGCACGAACACGATATAAACGGAAATATGGGGATAGGAGTTTCACATGGGCAATTTGAAGTGTCTGGTGTCGGAAGATATAAAAGAATTATTATCAGGAGGAAAAAATAAATGCAAATCGAATTACACAGAGTAACGGTGCGGGAAGTGGTGAACGGCTACGAGGACAGCAACGAAAACGGCGTTACGGGCTACGGCGGCAGACTGAATATCCGCCCCGCGTTTCAACGCGAGTTTGTGTACAAAGAAAAACAGCGCAACGCCGTCATCGAAACGATTGTGAAAGGTTTTCCGTTAAACGTGATGTACTGGGCGGAGGACGAACGCGGCAATTACGAACTGTTGGACGGTCAGCAACGCACGGTGAGTATCTGCCAATATGTAAACGGAGATTTTTCGATAGAGAGCAGGGCGTTTCACAACCTGACGGAAACGGAAAAGAACGAAATTCTCGATTATCCGTTGATGGTGTACGTGTGCCGCGGGAACGATAAAGAAAAGCTGGACTGGTTTAAAATTATCAATATCGCGGGGGTGCAGCTGAAAGAGCAGGAACTTCGGAACGCGGTGTATACGGGGGAATGGCTGACGGACGCGAAGCGGTATTTTTCAAAAAACGGATGCGTGGCGTATCTGCTTGCGAATAAGTATTTAAGCGGCGAAGTCAATCGGCAGGACTATCTGGAAACCGCGCTTTCGTGGATAGCGGCGAAAGAGGGGATAAAAATAGAAGAATACATGTCGCGGCATCAGCACGACGGGCACGCCGCGCCGCTGTGGCAATATTTTCAATGCGTGATTTCGTGGGTGCAGACGATTTTTCCGAAGTACCGCAAGGAGATGAAAGGGCTGGCGTGGGGCTTATTATATAACGCGTACGGGGAGAAGCCGTATAACCCGCAGGAGCTGGAAAAACGGATTTGCGCGCTTATGCAGGACGACGACGTAACGAAGCGTTCGGGCGTATACGAATATTTGCTTTCGGGAAACGAAAAATTTCTGAATATCCGCGCGTTTACGGAAAACGAAAAGCGGCAGGCGTACGAGAGGCAAGGGGGAATCTGCCCCATGTGCGCGGCGGAACGCCGTGAGAAAACGCATTACGAAATAGAGGAAATGGAAGCCGACCATATTACGCCGTGGTGCGAGGGAGGAAAAACCTGCGCAGAAAATTGTCAGATGCTTTGCAGGGAGCATAACAGAAGAAAATCTGATAAGTAGAAGAAAACAAATAAAAGAAAACAAATAAAAGAAAACAAGTTTCGCCCCTTGATTGAAAATTTTCGGTGAAAAATTTCAATAAAAATGGGCTACGCCCCTTGATTGAAAATTGCGATACAAAATATCCATCCGGAATAAGTTACGCCCCTCATCCGCTTCGCTTACGCTCAGCACCTTCCCCCGAGGGGGAAGGCTATGAAACAGGGAATTGATTTTAGTTAACCTCTCTCGGCGCTACGCGCCACTCTACTTTCCGAGCTTGCCTTAAACGGCA
>DLQW01000022.1 GCA_002474405.1 Christensenella sp. UBA7597
TTTTTACAGTAAATATATTCTTTTTCGTTTTCGGTTCCGCAATCGGGACAGATTTTTTTATCCATTGCCTTTTCTCCTTTAAATCTAAATAAAAACGGCTATAATTGCCGGAAGATACTGTACAGCAAGCGCGCCTATAAGGAAAAGAAAAATATTAACTCCGCCGAGCCGCCTGTAATCCTCGTCCATATCCTCGCTCTCGCGGCGGATCTTCTTGATTGATTCAACAGTATATTTTTTATAAAGATAATCGCCGAAGATCGATGAAACCACTCTTATTGCAATATTCATTAAAAACCCAATCATTGCCGCGGCGATAACAGCCGTGCCTATTTCGGAAATATGGCTTAAAACATTGCCGGCAATACTTGCGGTGGTGTTGGTATCGGAAAAGCCAAACTTATATATCGCGTTATTGAGCGGAAGATATAAAATACTTGATATTACGGTTAAAAGACCTGCTATAATACCGTTTTTATACATCTTGCGCGATAGCATCCAGCCGCAGGGGAAAAGGAATGCCGCCCAGTTCCAGGAAACACGGTTTTTGTTGTTAAGCGCTGCAAATTTAGGTATATAACGCGGTGTGTTTGCTGCCACAAAACGCTTTGCCTCGTCCGCGGTAATTCCGTCGCCTATATCATAATCGGCTGGAACGCCGCCCAAAAAGTCAAAGCTTACAAAGCTGCCGCCCGCCTTTGCTATATTGGGCGCTCCGCATTTGGGGCAGCTGTTAAGCGAAAAATCGTATTTTTCATGGCACATTCCGCAGGTTATCTGTCCCTTTGCGTTTTCGGCGTCTATATCAACATCGGGATTAGCCGCGCGTTTTTCCTCTTCGGCGGCAACCGCTTTATCATATTGCTTATCGGTGCCGTGCAGCTCTTCAAGCGCGCAGTGACCAAGCTCGTTATAGCATTCCCTGTGGTGCGGCGCGCCGCAAACGGGACAGTAAACAATATCGTCTTCTGGAAAAAGGTATGCGTGACACCTCGCGCAGGTTACGCCTTCGGTTTTAAGACTCATATAACGGCTCCTTTGTGTTTAGTGATTTTTTCAAATACGCTGTCAAAATATTCTTTTCCGTAATTGTGAAATTCGCCATTTTCTATCATACTGCGAAGCTGTGCCTCGCTTACCCACTTGGCCTCGGCTACTTCGGATTTTTGAAGTGTCAAGCGGTTTTCGGGCGTATTATCGGTTATAACCCATATATCCAAAAGCGAGCTGCGGCGTTTTATTCTTAACAGCTTTTTAAGGCTTTGCCTGTCTGAGCGTATGCCGAGCTCTTCGTAAAGCTCGCGCGCGGCGGCGGTAAAAGAATCCTCGCCCGATACCGCGGCTCCGCCGGTTGCAGCCCATTCGCCGGGCATAAGCTTTTTATCGTCCGCGCGGCGCTGGATCAAAAACCTGCCGTCCTGCGATACTATCCATATATGCACCACAAGGTGATATTCGCCCGATTTAAGCAGGCAGCGGCCGCGCAGGGTGGTTCTTCCCGTAGGAACGCCGTTTTCATCTATAATATCCCAAACTTCAACGCTCATCGTTTTACTGCAATTTCGCCGGACTTTTTGTAAATGCTGTTTTCCGGTATTACGCCGCGAACCATTGAAAGCGGATATATATTTGTGTTTTTGCCTATTATCGTGCCGGGGTTAAGCACAGAGCCGCAGCCTACCTCTACATAATCGCCGAGTACCGCGCCCATTTTTTTAAGCCCCGTAGGCATTTTTTCATCGCCCGATTTTATAACTACAAGCGTTTTATCCGATTTAACGTTAGAGGTTATTGAGCCCGCGCCCATATGCGAGTGAAAGCCGAGTATCGAATCGCCCACATAATTGTAATGCGGTACCTGAACGGTGCCTATAAGCACAACGTTTTTAAGCTCTGTTGAATTGCCCACAACGCAATCGTCGCCCACAAGCGCGTTGCCGCGTATGAACGCGCAGTGGCGCACCTCGGTGCGCTCGCCTATAATGCAGGGACCTGTTATGCTTGCGCTTGCAGCAACCCTTGCCGAGCGCGCTATCCAGATGTTTTCGCCCTTTTGCTCATATATATCGGGGTTAAGTGTCGGACCTATCCTTTTAATATAGTCGCTTATTTTTGCAAGCGCCTCGAACGGATAGATAACGCTGTTAAGCAGCTCGGACGCCAACGTATTATTCTCGCCGAATAATTCTTTTACGGTAATTCCTTTCAAAAAAACACTCCCTTTAATATTACTGTACCACCTAATTATATCAGCATTATGAATTTTTTTCAACATTTTATATGTTAGGTATTGTAAATTTAAAAAAAATGTGATAAAATACCTTTACTGAAAAGAATTTGCGTATTCAAGCGTGCGAACGGGCGGGTCCTGTGCGACGGAGCGCCGCGAACCATGTCAGGCGGGGAACCGAGCAGCATTAAGCGGTTGTTTCCGTGCGCCGCAGTAAATCGGTTCGTTCGTACACTTGAGTACGTAATTTTATTTTAAAGGCAGGTGCAATATGGCTTATCAGGCGCTTTACAGAAAATACAGGCCCAAAACATTTTCCGATGTTGTGGGGCAGGAGCATATTACAAACACGCTTAAAAACGAGCTTTCCAAGGGTAAGGCGGTACATGCCTATCTATTTACGGGAACAAGGGGTACCGGCAAAACAAGCTGTGCCAAAATACTTGCAAAGGCTGTAAACTGCCTTTCTCCCGAAAACGGCGATCCGTGCCTTAAATGCGAAAGCTGTCTTTCGGTGGAAAACGGCGAGAATACCGATATAGTTGAGATAGACGCCGCCTCCAACAACAGTGTGGACAGTATCAGAGAGTTGCGCGACAGGGTGGCGTTTGCTCCTTCCTCTTCAAAATACCGCGTTTATATTATAGACGAGGTGCATATGCTTACCATAAGCGCCTTCAACGCGCTTTTAAAAACGCTGGAAGAACCTCCCGCGCACGCGGTGTTTATTCTTGCCACCACCGAGGCGCAGAAAATTCCCGCTACCATTCTTTCGCGCTGCACCCGCTTCGATTTCAAGCTGATTCCGCAGAAAGACCTTGAAGATCGACTGAAATACGTGCTGAAAACCATCGGCAAAGATTACGAGGAAGAGGCGGTTGCCGCGCTGGCGCGCGCGGGCGCGGGCAGTATGCGCGATATGCTTTCGCTTGCCGATCCCTGCGTTTCGTATTCCGAAGGAAAGCTTACGTACGCCGACGTTACGGCGGTGTTGGGCACGGCGGATTTTTCGTCTACGGCGGAACTTTGCGGCGAAATTCTGAAAGGCGACGGCGGCGCGGCGCTGGAAAAATGCGAGGCGATTCTGGCGGAAGGCAAAAGCGTGGCGCTGCTTATCAAAGACGTGCTGCAGTTTTTCAACGGCTGCGCGGTGGCGAAAACGTGCGTGCACGGCGAAAAATTATTGCTTCTCCCCGCGGACAGGTACGCGCTGTTGAAAACGGCGGCGGCAACGGCGGAAAACCGCGCTCTGGTGCGCGTGCTTGAAATTTTCGCGCAGGCGGAAAGCGATTGCCGCTATACCACAACGCCGAAAATCACGCTGGAAACCGCCGTATTGAAAGCTGCTACGGTGAAAGAGGACGAGGATATTTCCGCCATCGTTCAGCGGGTGAAACTTCTGGAAGAAACGCTGGAAAAACTGCAGAGCGGCGCCTCGGCGCTGCCCGCCCCTTTGGCGACGCGGGCGCAGGAGCCTGCCGCCGTTGCGGCGGAAATGCCGAAAACGGCGCGTAAAACGGAAGGCGAATTTCCCGAAGAAGCCCCGCCGGACGAAAACGAGACGGGCGGGAATTTATATCTCGATAACGATTATATTCGCGCCGACAAAGCGCGGCAGGCAAGAAAAGCGCAAAGCGCGGCGGCTTCGGCGGCGCAGTCCGGGGTGTTCGATACGCCGTTTGCTTCGGCGCCGCGTGCTGCGGCGGGCGCGGCAAATACGGGAACCGCGGCAACACCCGCCGCGGCGGGTGCGGCAAACGCGGCGACGGGCGACGCGAAAGTAACGTTCGGCAAATTCCTGCGCGCGTTGCGTGCGGTGGGCAACGGCGTTCTTTTCACCATCTGCATGGATATGGAAAGCGCGTTCGACGGCGGCACGTTTGTGCTGTACACCACCAAGGAAACGCTTTTAAACACGTTGAAGCGGGAAACAAACTTCCCGGTGGTGCAAAGCGCCCTGAACAAAATCGGCATCACCGATTTCGATTTGCGTTTAAAGGGCAAAGAAAAAGACGATACGAATAAAGCGATCGACGAAATCAAAGAAAAATTCGCCGGCGCGAATATCACGGTAAAACCGTAAAATACAATAAAAATACAGGAAAGCGAGGAACAAAATCATGGCTGGATTCGGCGGCGGAAACATGCAGAATTTAATGAAACAGGCGCAGAAAATGCAGGAGGAAATGCAAAAGACCTCCGAACTTCTGGACGACTGGGAAATCGTGGGCACCAGCGCAAGCGAAGCGGTGGTGGTGTATATGAACGCGAAAAAAATCATCAACGGCATCGAACTGGACGAAAGCATCGTAGACCCCACCGACGTGGAGATGCTGGAAGATCTGATTATGGCGGCGATCAACGACGGCTATTCCAAGGCGGATAAGGTGTACGAAGAAAAAATGGGCAAATTCGGCGGCGCCGGCGGCATGGGAGGCTTGCTGTAATGGACGTGTTCATCGAACCGATCGGCAGGCTGATCAACGAATTTTCGCGTTTGCCGGGCGTGGGCAAAAAAACGGCGCAGCGCTACGCCTACAAAATCGTGGATATGAGCGAAACGGAGGCGCGCGCCTTTGCCGATGCGATTATCAACGTAAAACAGAAAGTGCGTTACTGCAAAATCTGCGGCAACTTCACGGAGGGCGACGTGTGCGAAATCTGCAAGCGCCGCGATCCTTCCGTCATCTGCGTGGTGAAAGAACCGCGCGACGCTTCGGCGATTGAAAAACTGCACGAATTCAAGGGCGTGTATCACGTTCTTCACGGCGTTATCGATCCCATGGAGGGAGTAGGACCCAACGATATCCGCATCCGCGAACTGCTTGCCCGCATACAGGAAGGCAACGTGAAAGAGGTGATTATCGCCACGAATCCGGACGTTTCGGGCGACGCCACGGCGATGTACATCGCGCGGCTTGTCAACCCGCTCGGCGTAAAAGTTACGCGGCTTGCGCACGGTATTCCCGTCGGCTCGGAAATCGAATTTACCGACGACGTTACCCTTTCCCGCGCGTTTGCGGAACGCAACGCCATATAAAAAACAGGAAAATCAAGGAGAAACTATGAAAATATCTGTGCTCGGCTGCGGCAGGTGGGGTTCGTTCATCGGCTGGTATCTCGAAACGCACGGCAACGACGTGTGCCTGTACGGTCCCGAAGGCGGCGAGGCGTATACGGTGCTTGCGGAAACGGGCAAAAACGAATACGTCAGTCTGGATAAGCGCATCTTTCTGACGTGCGATTTATCCGCCGCGCTCGATTTTGCCGATACGGTGGTGATTTCCATTCCCTCGCAGGCGCTTCGCGGCTTTATGCGGAAAATCAAAGAAACAAACCCCGCGGCAACGGAAAAAACGTTTATTCTGTGCATGAAAGGGGTAGAGGTTTCCACGGGCGATCGCCTTTCGGAAGTGTTGATCGAATCGGGCGTGAAAAAGGAAAATATCGCCGTTTGGGTAGGTCCGGGGCATATTCAGGCGTTCACGCAGGGGATTCCCAACTGCATGGTGATCGATTCTTATTCCGAAGAACTCAAACGCCGTCTCTGCGACGAATTTACCTCCCCGCTCATCCGCTTTTACTACGGCGAGGACATTATCGGCACGGAAATCGGGGCGGCGGCGAAAAACGTGATGGGCATCGTGGCGGGCATGCTGGACGGCTGCGGATTCAACGCGCTGAAAGGCGCCCTGATGGCGCGCGGCGCGCGGGAGGTGGCAAGGCTGATCAAGGCGATGGGCGGCAACGAACTTTCCGCTTACGGGCTGGCGCACCTCGGCGATTACGAAGCCACGCTGTTTTCTCCGTATTCGCACAACAGGGCGTACGGCGAAGCGCTGATTACGGGCAGAATTTTCGAAAAGCTCGCCGAGGGCGTTCCCACGGCAAAGGCGCTGAAAGTGCTGGGCGAAAAATACAAGGTAGATTTGCCCATTACCAACGCCGTATACGAAATCTGCTACGAAAAACGCGAGGACGAATCGGGCAAAGAAAAGGGCTTGCAGATTCTGGAACGGCTGTTCTCCCGCGAAGTAAAAAGCGAATTCTGCGATTAAGCCGTTTTTCTTGCGCTCCCCGCGGGGAAAGCCGGCGAACAAGGTACATGCTATAATAAAAAAGACTGTATTTCTATCTTTTTCGGATAGATTTACAGCCTTTTCTTTTTTGCGGACAATCAGTCTCTTTGTTTCAGGTGATGATAGGGCACCCACACGATAATCAGCGCCAGCGCCGCCAGCGCCGAAACCACTCCGCAGGTAAAGAACGAAAAGTTCATGCCCGCAAGCATGGCGGCGGTTTCCGCGCTTGCGCTGCCCGCCAGTTTAATTACCCCCGTTGGCACCGCGTATAAAATCAGGAAGGGCAGCCAGCCCAGCCAGATGGGCAGCTTCAGTTTCACCACGGGGTTGTCGGTTGCCGCTTTGCATAAAATTTTCAGCACGATATACGCCCACGTGAACAGCGTAAACAGAATCACGCCGCCCGTAATTTTCATCACGAGAAGGAAGGTACCCATTTGCTCGCCGATTTTTTCGTTGATCGTCTGCGTCAGCGAATCTTTCAGCGCCTGCATCGAATCCGCTTCGTCGCCGCCTGCCGTTTCTCCCGAATTCCCGCCGCTTTCCGAACTCCCGTCGGAGCCCGCCGTTTCGCCGCTTTCCACGCCGCCGCCGATATAGCGGTCGGAAGTTTTCGTCGCCGTAAAGGTCGCCGCGGCGGTTTCTTTTCCGTCGCCCGTGCCGTTGTCGTCGCCGTTTTCGTTGTTGCCGCTGCCCGAACTTTCGGATAACATTTGCGTCAGAATATCGGTAATCAGCCGGTCGGCGTCGATGTTTCCGTCCTCGTCCGCCACGTTTTTCAGGATGTTTTCCATTTCGGCTTTTGCCGCCTGCTTATTCGCTTCCGGAATGTCCTTTCCCGTTTCCGATGTGTAAATGTTCGCAATCGCGTCCGCCGCGGCGTCGGAAACGGAAGAAACGGTGGCGTCGTCTTTCATCAGCGCGTCCGTCAGTTTATCCAGCTCCGCGTTTACCGTTTCTTCGTCTTTCCAGCGATACTCTTCGCTGTCGTCCGCGTCTTTCAGCATCTCTTTCAGCGAATTTTTCGCCGTGGCGCGTACCGCGGCTTTCGAAACTTCTTTCACTGTTCCCGAAAGCTGTTCCGTCAGCGTTTCCACGTTGTAATCCACCATTTCAGCCACCAGCTTTTCGCCGTCGGAAGCAAACGAAGAAAGAAACGTCCGGGTTTTCAGCGTAATGCCGAACGCCGCGTCGATCGGCTTTTTTTCCAGTTCGTCGGCGATTTCTTTCATCAGTTCTTCGTTTTCGCCCGATTCTTCCGTAATCGATTGAAACATTTCCGAGGTCAGCGTGCACGAAACGTTCACCTTCCACAGCGGCAGTACAAAATACGCCAGTACCGAAGCAAGGCAGATCGCCGTGATGAGTACGTTGAAAATAAACGCCACGCCCTTGTGTTTCACCGTATATCCGCTCATGATGTTCTCCTTTTTGCGCGCGCGCATCGCGTACGCGGGTCTATAAAAACAATAAAATTATAGCACAACGCGCGGCGCATCGTCAAGCGTTTGAAAAAGCCTTGCCGCGCGGAAATGTCGGCGATGTATAAAAATCGCCGGATTCCGCAAATTACGGATATGGAAATTTTAACTTATTCTTCCTTTTTAAACGCGTTGTATTTTATGCGGGCGGGCGGCGGACGCGTGCATTGCAAAAACGGAAAAATCCGTACGCAAAGCGGCGTGCGCGCTCCGGACGATCGCGAAAACGCCTTTCCCGTCCGTCCGCAGGCGGAGGGCAGATAAGGGGGCGCGATGGACGGCAAAAACAGAGAAAACTACAATAAAAATTATATCGCTTACGTCAATTCTTTCGCCCCGAAAACCAACCATTTCAAAAACTGTCTGCGCGCGTTTCTCGTCGGCGGACTCATCTGCTGTATCGGGCAGTTTTTCCGCTACATGCTGGAAATTGTCTTTCATCTTTCGGGCGACGAACTGGCGGGTTCCGTCAGCGTGCTGCTGATTTTCATCGGCACGCTTTTAACGGGGCTGGGCGTGTACGATCGCATCGGCAGAAACGCGGGCGCGGGTTCCATCGTGCCCATCACGGGCTTTGCCAACAGCGTGTGCTCGCCCGCCATCGAATTCAAAACGGAAGGCTGGATATACGGCACCGCGGCAAAAATGTTTATCGTCGCGGGACCGATTATTGTCTACGGCGTTCTTGCGGGCACGGCGGTGGGCATCATTTATTTATTGTTGCCGTAATTTTTCCGCACAAAGCATCAGAGGATAGTAAAAATGCGTGAACAAAAATCTCAGACGATATATTTCCCCAATCTGCCGCGGGTGGCGGCAAGCGGTTCGGTGGCGGGGCCGAAAGAATGTGCGGGCGTGGTAGGCAAATACGTTGATCTCGCGCTGGATAACGATATGTTCGGCGAAACCACGTACGAAAAGGCGGAATGTAAAATGCTCCGTTATGCCGTGGATAAGGCGCTGGAAAACGGCGGCATCGACGAAAACGGGCTGGACCTTTTCATTTCGGGCGATCTTCTCAATCAGATTATTTCCGCCTCGTTTGCCGCGCGCGATTATTCCGTGCCGTTTCTCGGCGTGTACGGCGCGTGTTCTACCATGGCGGAATCGCTGGCGCTCGCCGCGCTTACCGTAGACGCGGGGCATGCGGATAACGTAATCGCCGCCACGGGCAGCCACTTTTCTTCCGCGGAACGGCAGTACCGCTACCCGCTGGAACTCGGCACCACCCGTCCGCCGCAATCGCAATGGACGGTTACGGGCGCGGGCGCAACGCTGATTCGCGCGGCGCAAAAAACGCAAAGCCGCATCGCCGTAACGGCGGCAACGTTCGGCAAGGTGGTGGATTTCGGCATTACCGACGTAAACAATATGGGCGCGGCGATGGCGCCCGCGGCGTGCGATACCATACTGGCGCATTTCCGCGATACGGGGCGCAACGCTTCGTATTACGATCTGGTGGTAACGGGCGATCTGGGTGCGCTCGGCAGCCGTATTTTAAAAGACCTCACATGGGAAAAGGGCGTCGATTTGCACGATAATCACGTGGATTGCGGCGAAATCGTGTACAAAGTCATCGAAGACGAATTTCAGGGCGGCAGCGGCGCGGGTTGCAGCGCCGTGGTGCTCAATTCGTATCTGCTGCACAAAATGCGGCAGCGGGAAATAAAAAGAATTCTGTTCGCCGCCACGGGCGCGCTGCTTTCCACGGTATCCAGCGGGCAGGGGGAATCGATTCCGTGCATCAGTCATGCCGTCAGCTTAGAGCTTGTTTAATGCGCGCTTGTTTAACGCGTGCTTGAAAAGCGTCGCATTACGGCGTCGTGCTCCGTTTTTCTCTTCAAAGCGGAGCGGCGCGAATCTATTATCTTCTTGCTTTCCCCTTCGGGGAGAGTGGCGCGAAGCGCCGAGAGAGGATTACATCAGGGAAAGGATAAAATAAGGAATAAAAAACAATGTACGAAGAATATCTGCAGATTTTATGGATGTTTTTAAAGGCGTTTGCCGTAGGCGGATTCATCTGCGCCGTCGCGCAGGTGGTTATCAATATCACCGATCTCACGGCAGGTAAAATTCTTGTGTATTTTATGCTGGCGGGGGTAGTGCTGCAGGGGCTGGGGCTGTATCAGTACCTTGTGAATTTCGCGGGCGCGGGCGCTACCGTGCCCATCTGCGGCTTCGGGTATCTTCTTGCCAACGGTGCGATGAAAGGGGCGGAAAAAGGCTTGTTCGGCGCGTTTACGGGCGCGCTTTCCGCCGCGGCGGCGGGCGTTTCCGCGGCGGTGATTTTCTCGTTTTTCATGGCGCTTATTTTCCGTTCGAAAAGCAAAAAGAATTGAGGGCAGGCGGTCGCCGGACGGCGCAATCGCCGCGAAAGAATTTGTATCGCAAAGGAAATTTCAATGAAAGCGGAAACGAAAAACAAGCACAACTTCAAAAATTTAAAATTTCCGCGCGTGCCGCTCGCCGCGTTTTTTTCCGTATTGTTTCTTGCCGTCGCGGCACTGTTTTCTTCGTGCGCGCTCGTCTCCGAAGCCACGGAGGACGAAGTTTCTTTCCGCCTCTCGCAAACGGAAATCACGCTGGAAGAGGGGGCGGAAGCATGGCTGCATTTAATCAAAACGCCCGCGGACGGCAAAAAAATTCCGCTGCTTTGGCGCACGGGAAACGAGGCGGTAGCCACGGTGCAAAACGGAAAAATCACGGCGGTTTCCGCGGGCGAAACGTATGCCGAAGTGTTCACGCGCGAAGAAACGTTTTCCTGCCGGATTACGGTAACGCCGCGCCCGCGCAACCCGTAGCGCAAGCGCATACCCCCGCCGATAAACCGGCAAAAAGCGGGCGGAAAAGGTACATACAAACGCCGGCGGAAAAGGCGGAATTGCCGAAATCTTGTCAATCTTGTGCAATCTGCATAAACAAGGTGTAGAATTTTGTAGTTTTTTTCTATTGTGTTTTTTGAAAAAAGGTGGTAAAATAGAAATATAAAATCCAAGAATTTATTTTCGGAGGAAAATTTGATGTCAGGGCTCTTATTAAAAGGAATCAACAAAGTCTATCCGTCCGGCGTTCAGGCAGTATTCAATTTCTGCCTCGATATCCGCGATAAAGAATTTATCGTACTCGTCGGTCCTTCCGGCTGCGGTAAATCCACCACGCTTCGTATGATTGCAGGTCTCGAAGAAATTTCTTCGGGCGAACTGTACATCGACGGCAAGCTTGTAAACGACGTCGTTCCCAAGGACAGAGATATCGCCATGGTTTTCCAGAACTACGCGCTTTATCCTCACATGTCCGTATACGACAATATGGCGTTCGGCTTGAAGCTGAGAAAGGTACCTAAGGAAATCATCGATCAGAAAGTAAAAGCCGCGGCGGAAATCCTCGGCATCACCGATTATCTTTCCCGTAAACCCAAGGCTCTTTCCGGCGGTCAGCGTCAGCGTGTTGCTCTCGGACGTACCATCGTGCGCGAACCCAAAGTGTTCCTGCTCGACGAACCTTTGTCCAACCTCGACGCTAAGCTGCGTGCTTCCATGAGAACGGAAATTTCCAAACTGCACGCACGTCTTGCCACCACGTTCATTTACGTTACGCACGATCAGATCGAAGCTATGACGATGGGTACGCGTATCGTTGTTATGAAGGACGGCTTCATGCAGCAGGTAGATACGCCGCAGAACCTGTACGATTATCCCATCAACCTTTTCGTTGCGGGCTTCATCGGCACCCCTCAGATGAACTTCTTCAAGGGCGCGAAGCTGGTATCGGAAGGCACGGGCAAAGCGCGTAAAGTATACGTAAGCTTCATCGGCAACAACAAGATTCTGCTTCCCGGCAGCGTTGTTGCAAGAATCAAGAATATCGACGAATACCTCGATACCGATAAGGAAATCACGCTGGGCGTTCGTCCCGAAGATATCCATCAGGATCAGGCGTTCATCAACACTTCGCCCGATACCGTGGTAAAGGCTCGTATCGAAGTTATCGAAAAGCTCGGCGCCGAAACGCAGATCTATTGCGAACTCGATCACGAATCCAAGGAAAGCTCGGTTATCGATAACTCCACGCAGATGATCGCGAAGATCTCTTCCCGTGCGGTAATCAATCTGAAAGACATTATCGACCTTGCGTTCGACGCGCACCACATTCACCTGTTCGACGGCTACACCGAAGCCACGATTCTGGAACGCGACGAGGGCTACGAAGTTATTTCCGAAAATGCGGAAGGTTCGGCGTTCGTGCCTCCTACGCCGCAGGAAATGCGCGCCCAGATCGACAGCGCCCGTATCGTAACCAAAGAGATGAAGGCGCAGATGAGAAAGGATAAGAAGATGGCGAAGCGTACGGAAGCGGCTGCGCAGAAGCAGGCTACCGAAGAAGCGATGAAAGCCGAGTCCGAGGCAAAAACCGAGGAAAACAACGACGAGAATAAAGACGCCGAATAAGCGTTGATTCAAGCCGTACCATATCGTTAGTATTACGGGCGGCAGGCAGATACTTGCCGCCTGTTTTTAAAAAACGATATTCAATTTACTTACAGACTTTTCATAATTCATTTTTAACCTCCTTTATTTTATTTTGTTGAAAGGTTGCCGTTTTTCGCGGCAGCCTTTTAGCGTCTCCGCGCTTTGTTTTCGCTGCGGAAATTCAGAACAAAAACTCAGAACAGAAACTCAGAGCAAAAATTCAGGGCAATAGTTCATGGCGGGAAGTTCATAGCGAAGCTTTGCATTGCAAAACGCAAAACATCCCGCAATAAATAATAACAAAACCCCAAAACCCTTAAAAACAACCCTGAAATTTAAACAATTTTAATAAAACTGTTCAAATTTATACAATTGTATATTGATTGTTATTGACAAAGATTCAACAAATTGCTAAAATACTTCCAAACCGAAAGCGTAAAGATTTCGGCAAAAAAACAAAACAAGGAGTATAAAAACATGAAAAAAAGATTCTTGTCGTTATGCGCCGCGTTTGCACTCGGCGCCACGATGTGTTCGTTCGGCGGCTGCTCGAAAGCTGCGGAAAACACTCGCATGACGGTGGATATCAACCCGTCCGTCGAACTGATGGTGGATAAAGACAACAAGGTGGTATCCGTTACCGCGCTCAACGACGACGCGGCAATCATTCTGCAGGGCACCGCGTTTGTGGGCAAAACTTCCGACGAAGCCGTGAAAGGCGTGGTGGAAGTGGCTACGGAAACGGGCTACATAGTGAAAGGCGAAGTGGAAGCGGACGAAAATACCGTTAAAATTTCCGTTTCCGGCGATACGAAATGGGCAAAAGATTTGTATAACGACGCCGAGAAAAAGGTAAACGAATACCTTGAAAGCAGCGGCGTCAAAGCGACGATCGAACGTGTGGACGCTTTGAAAACCGACGCTTTGAAAGAGCTGGCGAAACACAACTCCACCTATACCGAAGAGGAAATCGCTTCGATGAACGACGAGCAGCTGTTAAACGTAATCGCGCTCGGCAGAGTAGAGACGGCGCAGCTGGTTTCCGAAGAACTTCGCGAAGCGTATTTCTCCGCGAAAGAACATCAGATTTCCCTTGCCACCAGCACCGCCACGAAGGACATCATCGCCGCGGCGAACGGCGCGCTGAACGCAACGTATCTCGCATACAGCGGCTTCGTAACCGCGTATTCCGAAACGATTACCGCGCTGGATAACGCCCGTTACAACACGCTGATTTCGCCCGATTCCGCATACCAGCAGCTTCTGAAGCAGCTTCGCGAAAAGAAAGCGGAAATTCTCAAACAGAAACAGCTGATCGTCAGCATCAAAGCGGGCGATTCTTCTATCGACCTCACCGTAGCCACGGGCGATCTCACCAAGTACGAATCGGCTTACGACGCACTTGTAGAAAAACTGGAAGCCGCGGGCACGTCGGCAAACGACAGCTGGACGACGCTGATTGCCGCGATGCAGGAGGGCGAAAAAACGCTGAAAGATTATCAGGCGAAATTCCCCACAGATGTAACCGAGCAGATTACGGCGAAAGCAAGCGAAATCGACGCGAAAGCAAACGAAGCGAAAGATAACTTCTTCGCGTCGTTCGAAGAAGCGCACAAAGCGGATTTCGAACAGATGAACAAAGACCTTGCGGATATGAAAGCGCAGTTAATCGAAAACGTAAACAACGCGGCGTAAACCGTCTGTAAAACTTCAAAAAGAAAGAGTCGGGAGCAATCCCGGCTCTTTTTTCGCGGTTGTCCGCATTGTTGCGTTCGGTTTAAAAAACGGTTGCGTTTTAAAATACGGCGGGCAGCAGAATCGCCAGCGGCACCCCGATGCAAAACGAAATTAAATTCGCCGTAAAGGCGTATAAAATCAAACGTTTTTTGCTATATAACGCCTCGGCTTTGCCGCTGTTTTCGTCGGCGGAACGGTTTTCTCCGCCGTTTTTCCGTTTGCCCAGCAGGAAGCAATACAGCGCGGCTTCGGCAATAAACACAAACAATTCGGCGAAAAAGTACAGGGGAAACACCCCGTAAACGTTATTGAAATGCAGCTGCACGTTTAAAAGTAAATTCAGCGCGATCTGCGTAGCGCCGTTTGCCGCCAGCACGGTGAGAAACGCCCGCTTCGTCCTGAGTCCGAACGCAAGCGCCAGCAACGTTTCCACGCCGAGCGTAATGATAAACCGCACGAAAAATCCAAGAATTTCCGCCGAATAATCGTAATTTTCCGTTGCGTGCAGTGGAATAGCGGCAGAGATGTTTGTAACCGAATCGCCGTTCGTTCCGTCGGCGATTTCCGCCATATTTACAAAATAATAACTGTGAAATGCGTACCTTTCCAGAACGTCGCTTACACAAAACACGCCGCTTTCCGCCGCGGGTTCCGAATCGTGCGTCGCGCCGTCCGCCGAATTATCAGCCGCGTCGCTTTCCGTCGCCCTGCCGGGGTAGTACAGCAAAATTTTAAATTCTTGCGGCGGATAATACGTCCAGTTCAAAGCTTTTTTCTCGTCCGCGCGCCAAAACCATTGCAAAAAATAGTAGCCGTCCGAATCTTTAAATTCCGTAAACGCGCGCCACACCGCTTCGTCTTTGCCCTCGGAAATATATTTGCCTTCTTCCGTGCCGTCCCACGCGCGCGCAGGACCGGTAGAGGGCGTTTTCGAAAGCAGCGTTCCGTAGCAAAGCTCGTCGCCCATATTTGCAAACGTAACGCGCACGGACGGTTTCGGACCTGTATCCGCGCTTGCTTCGATGGTTTCCGTGCGTAAAAACGCGGGCGCAAGCAGTACAAACGCGAACAAAATTAAAGCAAGCCCACGAAACGCAAGCGTAAAAAATTTCGTTTTCAACCGGTTTTTCATCTTTTCCCTCCGTTTTCCGCCCGAAGCGCCGCAACCGCGCCTCGCCGCGGCAGCCGCGTTTTCAATTTCATTATACCCGAAAATCGTAGCTTCGTCAAGCCCTCCCGTCAAGAAAATTGACGAAAAACGTTTTTTACTGCGCGAAAAAGGGGCGTTTCACGCCCGTAAAGTGAAAGCTTTCGAAAAATATAAGAAAAGCGGCGAAAAACGCTTTGATTTTCAGGCAAAATATTGTAAAATAGAAAGGTGAAACAGTCGCGCGTTTCTGCGCGCGTTACAAAAATTTTCAATGCGGAGATTAACGATGGGAATTTTCGGTTTTTTGGCAAACAGCGACAGCAAGCGGAGCCTTAAAAAGCTCAATAAAATCGCGGACAGCGTAGAGGCGCTCGATTCGAAATACGCCGCGATGGACGATGAAACGCTGAAATCGCAGACGAACGTATTAAAAGAACGCCTGAAGGCGGGCGAAACCACCGACGATATTCTGCCGGACGCATTCGCCGCGCTGCGCGAAGCGGCATGGCGCGTTCTGAATATGAAGCACTTCCGCGTACAGATTATCGGCGGTATCTGTCTGCATCAGGGCAGAATCGCGGAAATGCGTACGGGCGAAGGCAAAACGCTGGTGGCAACGCTGCCCTCGTATTTAAACGCCCTCACGGGCAAAAGCGTGCACGTCGTTACCGTAAACGATTACCTTGCAAAGCGCGACGCGGAATGGATGGGCAAAGTGCACAAATTCATGGGGCTCACCGTAGGCGTGGTGGTGCCCGGCATGGACGACGACGAGAAACGCGAAGCGTACAAAGCGGACATCGTATACGGCACCAACAACGAATTCGGCTTCGATTATCTGCGCGATAATTTAAAGACGGATCTTTCGAAGATGGTGCAGCGCGATCTGTCGTTCGCCATCGTGGACGAAGTGGACTCCATTTTAATCGACGAAGCCAGAACGCCGCTCATCATTTCGGGCAAGGGCGAAAAATCTTCCGATCTGTATGTGCAGGTAGATAAATTCGTGCGCACGCTTTCGGGCGGTTTCGACGACGAACTGAAAGAGGAAGAGGACGAGGCGTTCCGCGCCGCGCGCGAAGCCGCCAAGGAAAACAAGGGCAAAAAGAAAAACAAAAAAGCGCTTGCCGAAGCCGCCGCGGAGGACGATTCCGAAGAGGAAGAATACGCGGACTACACGAAAATGTCGCTGGAAGAACAGGCGAATTACGAGGCGGCGCAGGAAGAAAAACGCCGTATCGCCGCGCAGAACGCACCCGAAGGCAAAAAGGCGCTCGCGAAGAATAAGGACTGGGATTACATCGTAAACCGCAAGGATAAAACGGTGGAACTCACCGATTCCGGCGCGCAGAAAGCGGAAAGATTCTTCCATATCGATAACATCGCGGAAATCGCGCATGCCGATTTGAACCATCACATTCAGCAGGCGCTCAAAGCGCACAAGCTTTTCAAGCGCGACGAAGATTATATCGTGAACGACGGCGAAGTCATCATCGTAGACGAATTCACGGGCAGACTTATGATCGGGCGCCGCTATTCCGACGGATTGCATCAGGCAATCGAAGCGAAAGAGGGCGTGGAAGTAAGAAGCGAAAACAAAACGTACGCCACCATCACTTTCCAGAACTATTTCCGTCTGTACGGCAAGCTTTCGGGCATGACGGGTACGGCGAAAACGGAAGAAGCGGAATTCCGCACGATTTATTCGCTGGACGTTATCGAAATTCCCACCAACAAGCCTATCAAGCGCGTCGACCTTCCCGATATGGTGTATTCCACAATCGAAGGCAAAAAGCGCGCGGTGGTGCAGGAAATCATCGAACGCAACAAGAGCGGGCAGCCCGTGCTGGTAGGTACGGCTTCCGTAGATAAGTCGGAAGAAATTTCCAGATTGCTGCATAAAAACGGCGTAAAACACAACATTTTAAACGCGAAAAACCACGAACGCGAAGCGGAAATCGTAGCGCAGGCGGGCAGATTCGGCGCCGTAACCATCGCCACCAACATGGCGGGGCGCGGCACGGATATTCTGCTGGGCGGCAACCCCGAATACCTCGCCAAAAAACGCCTCCGCGAAGAGGGCGCGGCGCACGAAGATATCGAACTTGCCGTCAGCACGTACATTACCGACGTAGACGATAAAATTCTCGCGCTCCGCGAACGCTATAAAAAAGTATACGAACATTACAAGGCGGAAACGGATAAGGAAAAAGAACAGGTAATCGCCGCCGGCGGTCTTTGCATCATCGGCACCGAGCGCCACGAATCCCGCCGTATCGATAACCAGCTGCGCGGCCGTGCCGGTCGTCAGGGCGATATCGGTATGTCCGTGTTCTTCCTTTCGCTCGAAGACGATCTCGTAAAGCGTTTCGGCGGCGAAAGAATGAAATCGCTTTACAATTTCTTCAAAATCGACGAAGATACCTGCCTGCAATCGAAAATGCTCTCGCGCGGCATCGCGAACGCGCAGAAAGCCATCGAAGGCAGAAACTTCGGCATCCGTAAAAACGTGCTCCAGTACGACGACGTGATGAACAAGCAGCGCGAAGTGATGTACGCGGAGCGTATGAAAGTGCTCAAGGGCGAAAACGTGCACGATCAGGTGCTGAAATATATTCCCGATTACGTGGAAGAAGTGGTGCGCACCGCCGTGAACGCGGACGACATGCCGGAACTCTGGAACGAGACGGAACTGAACGCCGCGCTTGAAACGAAACTGTTGCCCGAAGGCACGAATTACGTTACGCGCGAAAAGCTGGAAAAGTGGGATTACCCGCTTGCGATTCAGAAAATCACGGCGAAAACCGTCAAGGAATACGAAAAGAAAATCGAAGAAATTTCCGCGATGGGCATCGACTTTTCCGATGTGGAACGCCGCGTGCTCTTAATGACGGTAGACAGAAACTGGATCGACCATATCGACGCGATGGATCAGCTGAGAAAGGGCATCGGTCTGCGCGCTTACGGGCAGGTAGATCCGATCATTTCCTATAAGAAAGAGGGCTTCGACATGTTCGACGAAATGGTGGAACGTATTCAGCGCACCACGATTTCCGTGCTGTTGAAAGTACGCATCGAACTCCGCCAGAACGGCGCGTCCGCCCGTCCCGCACAGCCCGCCGGGCAGCAGAACGCGCAACCCGCACAGCCGCAGGGCGAACGCAGAGTGTTCCGCCGTCAGATGCCGGAACCCATTCAGAATATGTCGTCGTACAAAGAAGCGCAGGCGAAAGCGGCAGCCGCGGCGCAGAATAACCAACCCGAAAACAAGCAATAATAAAGAAGATTTATGTTTAAAGCAGACGATTACAGATTAAAAATTCAGGGCATGCGCGGCGTCCTCGCCGAAGCGGGGTACGCGCTCGACCTCGATAATCAGAAGAAAAAGCTCGAAGAACTGAAAGCCGAGCAGGAAAAGCCGGAAGTCTGGCAGGACCTCGAACGCTCCACGAAAATCGGCAGAGAAATCGCGCATATCCAGAACAAAATCACGGCGTACGATAAAAGCGCCACGGCGCTTTCCGATGCCGAAGAAGTGATCGATCTCATCGAAGAAACGGGCGACGAAAGCCTGATTTCCGAGCTGGATTCGATGCTTTCCACCGCCGATAAAGATATCGAAGATATGCGCATCCGAGCCATTTTAAAGGGACCGTACGATTCGCATAACGCTCTTTTAACGCTGCATGCTGGCGCAGGCGGCACGGAAGCGTGCGACTGGTGCTCGATGTTATACCGTATGTACAACCGCTACTGCGAAAAAATGGGCTTCAAAGTGTACGAACTCGATCGCGAAGCGGGCGACGAAGCGGGCATCAAAAGCGTGGATTTCCGCGTGGAAGGCGAAAACGCATACGGGTATTTAAAGGCGGAAATGGGCGTGCATCGTCTGGTGCGCATTTCCCCGTTCGACGCCAACAAACGCCGCCACACCTCGTTCTGCTCCCTCGAAGTCATGCCGGAAGTAGAGGACGATAACGAAGTGGAAATCAAAGACGACGATATCCGCATCGATATTTATCATTCGGGCGGCGCCGGCGGGCAGAACGTAAACAAAGTGGCGTCCGCCGTGCGAATCACGCACTTCCCCACGGGCATCGTGGTGCAGTGCCAAAACGAGCGCTCGCAGCTTCAGAACAAGGAAATGTGCTTCAACATGCTTCGTTCAAAACTGCTGGAAAAGAAAATCGAAGAACGTCAGGCGGAAGCGGACGCCATGAAAGGCGACGTAAAGAAAATCGAGTGGGGCTCGCAGATTCGTTCGTACGTGTTCTGCCCCTACACCATGGCGAAAGACCACCGCACGGGCTACGAAAAAGGCGACATTCAGGCGGTGATGGACGGAGATATACAAGGGTTTATTATCGACTATCTAAAACGCACGGTATAATGCGCGCTTGTATAGCGGCGCACCTTGCGGCTTCATCTGCGTGCGCCCTTTGCTCATTTACGCATAGTAAACTCGCGGCAGGCGTACTCGATAAATCTCGCAATCTGCACCACTCTCCAAGCGCTTTCGGGTTGAGTAGTACGGTGTCGTGCTCCGTTTTCCCTCGGTCATTTACTATAAGTAAACTCCCGACGGGAAATACTCTCACTCCTTGTACTGCTCGCTTTTGAATCGCGCTGTAACTTAGTTGTAAATTATGCAATAATTCAGCCTTCCCCCTCGGGGGAAAGGTGTCAACGAAGTTGACGGATGAGGGGCAGTTACAAAACCATTCGGTTGTTTTAAACGCAAAAATTCAAATTTCAAAGAGGCAATACAAAAAACAATGGCGATTCTTGCTGCGGAAACTAAAAAAGAACCGATTATACTCGGCATAGAATCGTCCTGCGACGAAACGGCAGCGGCGATTATTCGCGGCAGAAAAATTTTGTCCGACGAAATCGCTTCGTCCGCTTCCGTGCAGGCGGAATACGGCGGCGTAGTGCCGGAAATCGCTTCGCGCGCACACGTCGTCGCCGTAGATAAAGTGGTGGCGGCGGCAATCGAAAAGGCAAATATCAAACCCGAAGAAATCGATGCGGTGGCGGTAACTTACGGCGCGGGACTGCTCGGCGCGCTGCTCGTGGGCGTATCGTTCGCCAAGGCATACGCTTACACGCTGCAAAAACCGCTCATCGCCGTCAATCATATCCGCGGGCATCTTGCAGCGGCATACCTTGCCGATCCCGCTTTGAAGCCGCCGTTCGTAACGCTTCTGGCAAGCGGCGGGCATACCGCCATTTTATACGCGCGGTCCGAAACGGAATTTTCCTATCTCGGCGGCACGAAAGACGACGCGGCGGGCGAAGCTTTCGATAAGGCGGCGCGCGTTTTGGGCTTGCCCTATCCCGGCGGACCGAATATTCAGAAATGCGCCGAGGGCGGCACGGCGAATATTCCGCTTCCGCAGATGTTCAAAGGGGGCGGCGGCTACGATTTTTCGTACAGCGGCTTAAAAACCGCCGTCATCAATTACTGCCATACGAAAGAGCAGAAAGGCGAAGAAATCGTCAAAGCGGACGTGGCGGCTTCTTTCCAGAAAGCCGCGGTAGACGTGCTGATTAAAAAGACGATTGCGGCGGCGAAAGAAAAACGCGTCGGAACGGTAACGGCGGGCGGCGGCGTCATCGCCAACGGCTATTTGCGGCAGAAACTTTCCGAAGCCTGCCGGAAAAACGGCTTGCGCCTCGTTCTTCCCGAAAAACGTTACTGCACCGATAACGCGGCGATGATTGCTTCCGAGGGGCTGATTCGCTATCTGCACGGCGATTTTGCCGATTTAACGCTGAACGCGAAAGCCTCGATACCGCTTTCCGCCGTGGCGGAAAACAACGAGCGGGATACGAAGAACGATGCGGAGGGAAAATCGCATGCTTGACGTGTTTCTGGATTCGTTGCTCGATACGCTGAATTTGTTCCCGTTTCTCGTGCTGATCTATGTCATCATAGAGCTGCTGGAACATAAAACGAATTTAAGCCGCGAACATTCGCGCCTGCGCGGCGGGTTCGGTCCTTTAATCGGCGCGGCTACGGGGCTGGTGCCGCAGTGCGGATTTTCCGTCATGGCGGCAAAACTGTTCGAACAGAAGTATATCACCGTGGGCACCCTGCTCGCGATTTTTCTTTCCACCAGCGACGAGGCGTTCGTCATCCTCTTATCGGAGGGCGCGGCGGGGCAATTATTGCCGCTCATCATCGCAAAAATGGGCATCGGCGTGGCGGTGGGGTATCTTGCCGACGGCTTGATGTTTTTGTTCCGCAAAAAGTCGTCGCAGCCGTTGCTTGCGGAAGGCGCGGACATGCGCGTCAATCCGGAAGCGGGGGTAAGCGATTCGCACGAATATTTCTTCCGCAAAGAAGAACACGCGGGCGAGGAAGAATGTACCTCCTGCGGCAGAGATCACGACGATCACCACCCGTGGAAAACGTATTTTCTGCATCCGATTCTGCATTCGTTGCAGGTGGCGGCGTTTATATTCATCGTCAATTTCGTGCTCGGCGCAATCATATACGCCGTAACGGAAGAAAGATTCATCGCGTTTATGCAGCGCGGCGCGGCGGCGCAGCCGTTTATCGCGGCGCTTGTGGGGCTCATCCCCAACTGCGCTTCCAGCGTGGTGATAACGCAGTGTTTTTTAAAGGGCGGAATTTTGTTCGGCTCGTGCGTGGCGGGGCTTTGCGCCAACGCGGGGCTGGGCTTCGTGGTGCTTTTAAAAAACACGAAACAATGGAAGCGCAATCTTGCCTTAATCGGTATCACGTATCTTGTGTCCGTTGCGGCGGGCAGCATGATCAACGCATTTTTAGTATAGTTACAGGAGAAAACGAAAATGGAAGAGATGAAAGTACTCGGCAGAGAAAACGGCTGCCTTACCGTTGCGCTTTCCGGCGAAGTGGATTCCGGCAACGCCGAAGCGTTTTACGAAGGCGTTATCGCGGCATACGCCGAAAGCCCTTCGAACGTGATGTTCGATTGCGAAAATCTCGATTTTATCGACAGCACCACGCTCGGCACCTTCGTTAAAATTTTAAAGCGGGTGAAAACGGACGGCTATAAAATGTCGCTGAAAAATCTCAAACCGAAAATCAAAAAATTATTTCTCATCTGCTCGCTCGACAGCATTATGGAGATCGAATAAAAATGGAACGCGATTCTTCTTTGAATACCCAAACGAAAGGCGGCGAATTCGCCATGGAATTGCCGCTCATCAGCGATTTTCTCACCACCGTGCGCCTTGCCACGGGCGGCGTGTGCGCGGCTTCCGGGCTGGACGTCGATTATACGGAAGATATTAAAGTGTGCGTTACCGAGGGACTGCTGATTTTAAAACGCAACGGCTACGCCCGCGCAAGAGTCAGCTTTTTCTTTGCGAAAAACGGAAAAATAAAATGCGCGCTTTCCGGGCTGGAACAGGGCGGAAACGCCAAAGAAGCAGGCTCTGCGGACGACGAAATCTCGTTTGCGCTTCTTTCGGCGCTGGTGCCGGAAAACAACGTAACGCGGAACGGCGAAACGGTTACCGCCATTACGTTTTACGCCTGAGCGCGGAAAATATCATTTCGGAAGAGTAAAATGGAAAAGAAAGAGGACGAATTGTTCCGCAGATACAGAGAAACGGGCGACGTGAAACTGAGAAACGAAATCGCCGAGAAATATCTGTACATAGCGGATATACTCGCTAAAAAATTTGCGGGGCGCGGCGTGGATTACGACGATTTGAAACAGGTGGCGTCGCTGGCGCTTCTGCGCGGCATCGATCGCTTCAATCCCGATCTGAACATGCAGTTCACCACGTTCATTACCCCCACAATCACGGGCGAAATCAAAAATTATTTCCGCGATAAAGCGCGAATGGTAAAATTGCCGCGGCGTTTAAGCGAAATTCACGCCAGAGTGCGCGCTTTCTGCGCCGATTACGAGGGAAAAACGGGCAAAAAACCCGCCGTAAAAGAGATTGCCGCCGCGCTTTCCGTTTCGGAGGAAGACGTGGTGCGCGCGCTGGAAGTGGGCAACGCCGTTTCGCTGGATTCCACCATGGCAAAGGGCGACGACGAAAACGAAAATTCGCTGTACGCCGTTCTGCCCGATAACGACGCCACGTACGAGCATTTCGAAAACCGCGAAGCGCTGAAAAGCGCCATGAAAGCGCTGGGAGATACGGAAAAACAGCTGGTCAACTGCAGGTTCTTCGAAGGACTTTCGCAGAGCGAAACCGCAAAGCGCCTCGGCGTTTCGCAGATGTTCGTTTCACGGCTGGAAAGAAAAGTGCTTGCAAAACTGAAAGACGGATTAAAAGAAGCGTGAGGGGAACGAAGCGATGCCGCTGCAAATCGGAACGTTCGAAAAACTGCATAGCGCTCTTGGCGAACTTGCCGCGTTTTTAAAAGAAAACGGCGCGAGCGACGAGGGCATTTTCAAGGCAAAACTTGCCGTCAGCGAGCTGGTAACCAACGCCATCCGCTATACGGAAAGCGGCAACGCGGAAGTGGAATGGCGCGTGAAAGGTTCGCTGTGCGAACTGAAAATCACGTCGTTGCCGCCGTATGCGCCGCCGAAGGAATGCCGTTGCGCCGACGTTATGTCGGAAAACGGCAGAGGTTTATACCTTGTGAACAGCCTCAGCGAAACATGCACGGTTTCCGCAAGCGGCACGCTTACCGTTACGGTGAAAATCAAAGATTGAATAAAAGGTACGAAAGAAATATGAACGACAAAGAAAAAACGCTGCAAATCGAAACGGGCGTGTTCTGGATTTGCTTTAAAGGAGAAAACGCCGATTTTATTTACGATAAAGGCAGTTTTGTGAAATGCGGCGGCAAACGCATCGTTGAAAAAATCACGAAAGACGAGGACGGACTCAATTATAAATACAGCCACAAAAAAGCGTGGAAAGAACTTTCGAAAACCGCGGCGGAGGGGAGATATGCGGAATACGCGTTCAACGATTTCCCTCGCGGCAGAATCTGGTTCGATATAGAGGAACGCCGCCATTACGTGATGTACGACGAAAAATTGTCGCCCGCGGCGAAAATCGTGGAAGAGGAAATCAAAAAGAATTTTCATCTGATCGATCCCGAATTTATGACCGATTCGATGTTGTATAAGAGCAAAATTCAGCTGGAAATTGCCGTAATCAAGCGTGTTTTCGGGGAAAAATAACCTAAAATAAGGCGTAAAAACAGCGTAACATATGCCGAATTTGTTAAAAACAAGGGTTTGTCTTACAAAAAACCCTTGTTTTTTTACACGTTTCGGGACGATTTTATACATATTTTGCCCGATTTTCAACACATTTTTGTAGAAAAGAAGCGCGCCCGCAAAAGCGGACGCGCTTGAAATTTTTGTTATAACTTTACTTTCTCACGGCGAACTTATACATCTTCGCAAGCAAGCCGTCGGGAATACGATCTCTGTACTGACCGAGGTAGATGAATATCTTGCGGAAGAAGTCGTCGTTGTTGCCGCCTACGGCGTAATCGGGAATGTTGCTCATCGCGCCGTTGTATTTCAGAACGAACAGATTCGTAAACTGCTCTCTTTCTTTATCCGTAAGAGAAGCGATGAACGGATCGAACGTCTGCGTGGTGTAGTAGCTGTTCGTTGCGGGCGCCGCAGGTGCCGGAGCCGCTGCGGGAGCAGGGGCGGGAGCCGGAGCCGGAGCAACGGGCGTAACTTCGGGTTCCGATTCTTCTTCCCGGAACGAAGAGAAGTTGGGAATGACAAGCTGTTCTTCCTCTTCCACGGGGGCGGGAGCCGGAGCCGCTTCAACGGGAGCGGGCGCCGCTACGGTAGCCGACGCGGGAACAGCGGCGGGCGCGGTATATACGGGAACGTATACGGGCACGGGAGCGATGGGCGCTACGGGAGCCGTATAACCGTTTGCGTATACGGGAGCAGGAGCGGGGGCAGGTTCCGGAGCGGGTTCCTCGGCGGGAGCCGCAGGCTGAGCGGTTTCTTCTTCAGCTTCCGCTTCCTCGTACTCCAGCTGTTCCGCTTTGCGCTTTAATACGGATTTCGTGATGATGCAGAGAATCAGCTGAACGAGCGCGATTCCCGCGGCGGCAACGGCAAACCATTTCGCGTCGCCGAGCAAAGTCTTTTCGCTTACGTCCTTCGTGAAGCCGAAATCGATGAAGCATGCGGCAACGATGATGCCCGCCATAATCAAATTGATTACGCTGCGGAATATATCGAAACCGTAGCCTTTCTTCATCGGCAGACGCGCGGTGGAGAAGTAGAACGCAAGAACGATGAACGCGAACGCCGCGCGGATCGTCCATTTATAGAAGCCGCCCCACGTACGATCCTTGATGAAGAACTTCGTTTTATCGCCCATCAGAGCGGTGAGGTTGTTCAGCATGGAACCGTCTTTGTTGTAATGCAGGTAAGCATAGCCGTATGCGCCTACGAAAGCCGCCGTAAGAAGGAAGAGGATAAACGGAACAACCGCTTTGCCCTTGTTCTTTACGAACGAATAAATCACGTAGAGAAGAAGCGAACCGCCGGCGATGCCGAGCACCGTGTAATCGAAAAGAAGTTTGTTCTTCATTCCGCCCGCCGCGACGGTTTCGAAATTGTACATGGAGGAGAGCCACAGCGTAACAAGCGCATAACCGCCGAACGCGATAAGGTTCATGTAAGCGATGGTGCGTACCATTGCGGGAGCTTTTTTACCGGAGCATACGCCCACAAGCATGAAGATGATATTAAGTACGAACACTACGGGGAATACGTAGAGGAACATACTGTAAAGCATCGTGTGCTTATCGTAGTCGTTTAAGTAAGGAAGAAATTTGATTCCCTGAAATTTGGAGATCGTTGCGGGAGCGGACTGCGCGAGGTCGATCTGCTGACCGCCTGCCGTTACCGTGCCGATCGCTTTATAAAGCTCTGCCAGACCGTCTTTTTTGAAAATGTTCATGAACACTTTCAGAAGAGTGGTTTCGTTGGTGAAAACCAGAGTGCTGTTCCCCGCGACTTCCGCTTTTAAAAGCAGCGTAACGGGCAGAAAGCACACCAGCGCGATGGGAGCGAGCGCAAGAAGCAGCGCAAGGATACGGCTGAAAATGCGCTTGGGAGCTTCGGGTTCCGTTTCGTCCGAAGCAAGGGCGCCGAGTTCTTCACCGCTCAGGTCGTTCACGTTTACTTCTTTTTCGGGGTAATTTTTACTCATAATAAAAAAGTCTCCTAAAAAAATTTCTTCTATAACGCAGTCAATAAAAAGCAATCAGGGGAGGAGTGAAACGTTTAAAAATCAGCCGTCGCCCGTCCTTTTTTCACTTTCGGGAATATTATATCATAATTCTTTTGTTTTGTCAATGATAAGAGCTGAAAAAAATGATAAATTTTTGACTTTTTTTCGCTTCGGGAGCGGTTTGCGGCGCCGCGGAAAACGAAGAAAAACAAAGGCGGAAAAGCGCCCGGAAAAGATGAAAAAACGAAGAAAATTATATAAAAGGTCGCGCAGGCGGAAAAACAGGGGCGAAAACCCTTGAAATTTTTTTCGGAAAGTTGTATAATTATCCTTAGCGTAAGCGACGCAAAGCGAAGGAGCAGAGAGTATGAACGAACTGGAAAAAATCGTAACCGACGTATCGGAAAAACTGGGGGTGAGGCTGGGCTTCAGAGAAGAGACTTCCGCCGAGAAAAACGAGGCGTGTTCTTCGGGGGCGCGTTCCGACGGAAAGCACACTTATTTCCGTTTTTCTTTCGCGGGGAAAACGTATACGGGCGTTCTGGACGGAGCTTCGAAAGCGGAGAAGAATTACGCCGCGCTGTTGCCCGCTTATCTTGCCTCGTTTGCGGAGAAAAACGCCGTATCGCAGGGAGAGTACCTGAAAAAAATGCTGCTCGGCGAATATTCGCAGACGGACGCGTACAAATATGCGGTGAAATTCGGCGTGAAAGAAAAGCCGTGTTTCGTGCTGGCGATCAGATTCACGAAAGCTTACCCCGAAACGGAAGCGCTTTTAAAGCAGTACGCCGACGCGAAAGAGGACTGCGCCGTGAAATTCGACGATAAGAACTTCGCGTTCGTGAAAGCGGCGGAGCCTTCGGAAGAATATTCCTCGCCCGCGGAGTACGCGGGATTTCTGGCGGGGTTTCTGACGGAAGAGCTGGGCGTGCGGGTATGTATCGGCGCGGGATCGGTAACGGGGGGATTTCACGATCTGCAGCTTTCCTATTCGCGCGCGGTAACGGCGCTGCGTTACGCCGAAGTGTTTTCGGGCGGAGAAGGCGTACATTCGTATAAGGAATACATGCTGGTGAAGCTGCTGGAAGAAGTGCCGAAATCGCGGCTGGACGAATTTCTGGGCGACATTACGGAAGAACAGATCCGCGAGGTGTTCGACGACGAGGAAATGCTTCTGACGGCAGAGAAATTTCTGAGCACTTCGCTGAACGTGAGCGAGACGTCCAGAGCTTTATATATGCACCGCAATACGCTTTTATACCGTCTGGACAAAATAGAAAAGGCGACCGGGCTGAATATCCGACTTTTTCCCGACGCGGTAACTTTCCGCATACTTATTATAATATACAAACTTTCGAAAAAGTGAAGTTGCGAAAAGACGGGCGAAAAAAGGCGGATTTTCGGGAATTGTTGTATTGACGCGAAACGGCGGGCGTTCGGTGTTGAGATTTGACTTCGGGACCTCTCTCGGCGCTTCGCGCCACTCTCCCCGAAGGGGAAAGCAAGAAGGCGCAAAGTATTCATTCATCGATTGCATTGAGAGATTGCGGGAAATAAGAGAAGCGTTGATTGAATGACTTTTCGGAGATGAAACTGTCCCTTTGTTTGAAAATTTTTCGATAAAAATGTCAATCTTGAATAAGATACGCCCCTCACCACCGCCGCTATGCGGCAGAGCCTCCCCCCAAGGGGAAGCCTATGAAATAGGCTGACCATTTTTGCCGAAAAAATGAAGTTTGCTGAATTTTTTTCAGGCAAGGGGAAGCCTGTGAAAGAGGCAAAATTTTAACTTGACCTCTATCGGCTCGCAAAAGCTCGCCACTTTCCCCAAAGGGGAAAGCAAGAGATAATGCCGGCACAGCGGAACAGGCGAAGCCTGCCCGAAAGGGGAACGCAAGGGCGGTTTACATAATCATTGCCCGGAGATACGGGATAAAATCAGGACGAAAAGGGAGAAGTATGGAAAACGAGGAATCGAAACGGAAAGACGAACAAACGACGGAAAAAACGCAACCCGAAGCGACTTTAAAAGGCGAAACGGAAGCGGGGCGGAGCAACGAATCGGGCGGGAAAGGCGGAAAATTCAAATCGTTTTTCGAAAAGAAGCCCGCGCGGATCGCGGCGTGCGTTCTGGCGCTGTTCTGCGCGTTTTTCGGCGGCTTTTTCACGCATAAAGCCACGTTGCCGAAAGAAATCAATTCTTTGCTGTGGGCGAAAGAACGCATACAGAAAGATTATCTGTACGAGATTTCCGACGAGGAATTTTATGCGGGCGTGTTCGGCGGCGTAAATTCGCTGCTGGACAGGTATTCCGCGTACATGACGGCGGACGAGAACGACGAAGCCGTGAAGAAATCGGCGGGACAATACAGCGGGCTGGGCATTTATTTCGTTTCCGCCACGGCAGAACAGGCGGGCATGCTGACCGTTTCGCGCACGGCGGGCGGTTCTCCCGCAGAGGCAGCGGGGATTGCGGACGGCAGCAGGATTACGGGGTACGGCGCGACGGCGGATTCGATGACGGCGTGCGCTTCGCTTTCGGCGTTTACGGAATTCGCGGCGAAATACGCGGCGGGCGAAGAATTTTACGTGGAAGAGACGCGCTACCCGTACGGAGAGGAAAACAAACGCGTCGTGAAGCTGCACAAGGCTTCGTTTACGGAACATTACGTTACGTATCGTTCTTCGTCGGCGGCATACGTGTATCCGGGCGCCGACGCGGCGGAAACGGAAAAGCGTTTTGCGGACGGCGGGGCGTTTGTTTTGCGGGCGTTGCCGGAAGATACGGCGTATATCCGCCTGACGCAGTTCAACGGCAACGCGGCGGCGGAATTCGACGGGGCGATGAAGAGATTTTCGGCGGACGGAAAGAAAAATCTTGTGCTGGATTTGCGCGGCAACGGCGGCGGGGATATGGAAATTCTGCGCTCGATCGTTTCGTATTTCTGCAAAAACGCGACGGGGAAAACTCCCGCGGCGGCGAAAGCGGTGTACCGCGACGGAAAAACGTACGTGTTCGACGCGAAGCGGAACGATTATTCCGCATATTTCGGCGCGGACGGGAAAGTGTACGTGCTGGCGGACGCGGGAACGGCTTCCGCTTCGGAGTGTCTTTTGGGGGCGATGCTGGATTACGGCGGCACGGAGTACGGGCGGGTGTGTCTGACGGCGGCTGCCGACGGTACGGCGAAAACGTACGGCAAAGGGATTATGCAGACCACGCGGACGAGGTTTTTGTGGCGCAGCGAGGCGATTAAGCTGACGAGCGCGCAGATTTGCTGGCCCGTATCGGGAAAGTGTATTCACGGCGTGGGAATTACCGCGGCGGACGGCTGCAAGAGCGTGGCGGCGAGCTACGCGCAGGACGGAGAAATTCTGGCGGGGCTTGCGGCGCTGGGAATTGCCGCGGCGTAATATCTTGCGCGGGTATCGCGCTGGCGGTTGGGAGCGGTTGGAAAATGGCGGGAGGATATTCGCGGCGATTATGCGACTGAGAGAATATGCGGCTGAGGAGATATTCGGCTGAGAGGATATGCTGTTGCCCCTCATCCGGCAAGGCATTGCCTTGCCACCTTCCCCCCCCTAAGGGGAAGCCGCGTAGCGGCTGACCATTTTTGCCGAAGAAATGAAGTTCACTGAATTTTTTTCAGGCAAGGGGAAGGCTCTGAAAGAGGCGGACAATTTTTGCCGAAGAAAATGAAGTTTGCTGAATTTTTTCAGGCAAGGGGAAGCCTTTGAAAGAGGCAATTTTTTTATTTATCCTCTATCGGCGCTATGCGCCACTTTCCCCGAAGGGGAAAGCAAGGACATAGTAGCTTTGCCGCCACTCTGCTCGCCGGGATTGCCTTGAGCGGCAATGCAACAAGGATGCCCGCTAGCGTAGGCTTTTTCGCGCTTTTCTCTCTCAGGAGAAAAAGCGAACAGGGGAAGGCTTGAAACAAGGGGTAATATAACGTTGTCCTCTCTCGGCGCTTCGCGCCACTCTCCCCGAAGGGGAAAGCAAGGACATAGTAGCTTCGCGCCACTCTACTTGCTGCGCTTGCCTGACGGCAACGCAACAAGGATGCCCAAAGGGGAAAAGAAGGAAAAAGTTTTGGAAAAGACGGGCGGTACAGGCGAAATTCGCGGTTATTTTTGTGCGGCTACGTAAAAACGGTTGAAAAATGCGCGCGGATAGTGTATAATATTTATGGTTTTGAAAAATTTGCGCGCATGCGCAGGACGCAGCGGCGCTCCCGCACGGAAGAACGGACGGGTAAACAAGTTTTAAAGAGGTTTTTATTTATGGCTAAAGATTCGCAGTTCGTCGGTCAGATTGCCGACATCGAAAAGGACTTTCCGCAGTGGTACACCGACGTGGTGTTAAAGACGAAAATGGTGGATTACGGTCCCGTAAAGGGGACGATGGTGATCCGCCCGTACGCGTATGCGATCTGGGAAAACATTCAGCGCGAGATGGACAAGCGCTTCAAGGCGCAGGGCGTGGAAAACGCGTATTTCCCGCTGCTGATTCCCATGAGCTTTTTCACGAAGGAAGCCGAGCACGTGGAAGGCTTCGCGCCCGAAGTTGCCGTGGTTACGGTGGGCGGCGGCGAAACGCTTGCGGAGCCGCTTGTCATCCGCCCCACTTCCGAGACGATTATCGGAAGCATGTATTCGAAATGGATTCAGTCTTACCGCGATTTGCCGCTGAAAATCAATCAGTGGTGCAACGTAATGCGGTGGGAGAAAACGACGCGTCCGTTTTTGAGAACGAGCGAATTTTTATGGCAGGAAGGGCATACGGCGCACGCCACCGCGGAAGAGGCGGAAGAAATGACGATGCGCATGCTTGGCGTGTACAAGGAATTTGCGGAAAACTGTCTGGCGATTCCCGTGATTACGGGCAAAAAGACGGAAAAGGAAAAGTTTGCGGGCGCGGTTGCCACGTACGGCATGGAAGCGATGATGCACGACGGTAAGAGCCTGCAGGCGGGAACTTCGCATTATCTCGGTCAGAACTTCGCGAACGCGTTCAACATTAAGTTTCTGGACGCGGACGGGGTGCAGAAGGCGGCGTATACGACGTCCTGGGGGACTTCCACGAGAATGATCGGCGGGATTATCATGACGCACGGCGACGAGCGCGGGCTGGTGCTGCCGCCCGTGGTGGCGCCGATTCAGTGCGTGATTGTGCCTGTGGCGGCGCATAAGGCGGGAGTTCTGGAAAAGTGCCGCGAGGTGGAAAGCAGACTTGCGGCGGCGGGCGTGAGAGTGAAACTGGACGATTCGGATAACTCGCCCGGCTGGAAGTTCAACGAATGGGAAATGAAAGGCGTGCCCGTACGGCTGGAACTCGGTCCGCGCGACATCGAAAACGGAAAGATGGTATGCGTACGGCGCGACACGCACGAGAAGGCGGAATATGCGCTGGAGAGCGCGGAAAGCGTGGTAACGGCGCTGCTGGAAAACGTGCAGAAAAATATGCTGGAAAGCGCGCGCGCGCGGCGGGATAAACGGATTGTGTATGCGGACGACGTGGCGGGAATTCTCGCGGGCGTGGAAGGCGGCAATTTCGTGAAAGCGGGCTGGTGCGGAAAGCGTTGCTGCGAAGATAAAATCAAGGAACAGACCGCCGCTACGGCACGCGTTTATGCCGAGGGCGAAACCGCGGAGAAGTGCGCGGTGTGCGGTGAAAAGGCGGAGCATATGGTGATTTTTGCCCGCGCTTACTAAGTCTCCGTTTGATAAACGGCGCAATACTTTGTCGCGCTCCGCTTTTGCTTGCTCGTTTACGATTTGTAAAATCGCGGCGCAAAATCCGCGCTTTCCTTGTACTGCTCGCTTTTGAAGCGCGCTGTAACCCGGTTGATTTTATAAGACGAAATAAACGAATGTGAAAAAACGGCAGAAAGTGCCGTTTTTTTACGTATTTTTGCGGCTTTCGGGGAAAATAAAGGCATAGTCGCTTGACGAAAACGGAAAAAAATGTTATGATATTTTTATGGAAAACGAAGAGGCTGTTTATAAGCGAATCGGAAAGAATATCGCCGCCTACCGCAGAAATGCGGGCATTACGCAGGCGGAGCTTGCCCGGAAGATAAATTACTCCGATAAATCCGTTTCCAAATGGGAATCGGGAAACGGCGTTCCGGACGTGCTGGTGCTGATGCGGCTTGCCGAGCTGTTCGGCGTGAGCGTGAACGATCTGGTGGGCGAAAGCCCCAAAGAACGCGCCACGAATACGTTTATGCGGGTGATGGTGCTTCTGATTTCCAGCGCGCTGATATGGCTGATTGCCACGGCGACGTTTGTGGCGATGAAGATTTTTGCCTCCGCGCACGGTGCGTGGTGGCTTGTTTTCGTATATGCGATTCCCGCGAACGCGGCGATGCTTGCCGTGTTTGCCACGGCGTTCAGGCAGCGCACAACCCGTTTCGTTTCGGTTACGGTGCTGATATGGGGCGTGATTTTAAGCACGTTTTTGACGTCGCTTGTGATTTCGAAAAACAACGGTACCGCGGGCGCGGGCGATTTATGGTTTATTTTCCTGTTGGGCATTCCCTTGCAGGTGGCGGAAACGTTATGGTTCTGCCTGCGGCGCGCGCGGGCGAGGCAAAAAGCGCTTTACGGCGGCACTGCCGGAAGCGAGCTTTTAAAAAGCGCGGAGGAAGCGGATAAGGAAAAATCCGCTTAAGCGGCGGTAAGCGGGAACGAAACGTTTTGAAAAACGGAAAAAGCGCGGTTTTATACGGCGCGGAAGCCCGAAAAATAGCGGAGTTCAGGGGACGGGAAAGACAATGCTGTGTTGCGTTTGCAGAAAAAACAGAGCCGTGAAAATGCACGAGCGGGAGGCGGACGGGAAAACCGTGCGCGAATATTATTGTTCCGCTTGTTTTGCGCGGCTGTTTCCCGAAATTTCTTTTGAACCGAAATCGAAGCGGGACGAAGGCGGCGCCGACGACGCGCGGGGAGAAAAGAAGGAGCGGAGATGCCCTTTCTGCGGAACCGCGGCGAGAGAGTATTACAAGACGAAACTGCTCGGCTGCCCGGAGTGTTACAGGTACCTGTTCGAAGAAATTAAAGAAAGCGTGTTTGCGATGCAGGGCGACGAGCCGCACCGCGGGAAAAGTCCGGCGGGAGCGCCCGCGGAAACGCCGTCGGCGCCGACGAGGAACGGAAATTTTGCGGGGTACGGAGAAGAGGAACAGCTGACGATTTTCGGCGTGGAAGGGAACGGAAAATCCGTCGCGCGAGGCGCGGGAAAGGAGCGGTTGCGATGAATACGGGAACCCCCGAATATTTGCAGAAAACGGTAACTTCCACGCGGATACGGCTGGCGAGAAACGTGCGCGGATATTTCTTTCCGCATTTGTTATCGGACGAAAGCGCACGGGAGATTGTGGGGCTTGTGCGGCGGGCGCTGAAGAAGCTGGATAACTTCCGCGAATACGATATAGGCAGAATTTCGCGCGACGACGCGGAACTTTTAGTGGAAAAGCACCTGATTTCGCCTGCGCTGGCGGGAAAAAAGAGCGGCGCGGCGTTTGTGTATTTCGACGAAAACGCGCTGCGGGACGACGAAATATCGGTGATGGCGAACGAAGAGGACCATCTGCGCGAACAGTATATCGTGAAGGGGTACGATTTGTACAAGGC
>DLQW01000083.1:0-5215 GCA_002474405.1 Christensenella sp. UBA7597
GGCGCAGGCGCTGGCGGACGTATACGGCAAAGCCACCACGATTATCGGCGGCGGCGATTCGGCTGCGGCGGTGCAGCAGCTGGGATATGCGGACAAGATGACGCACATTTCCACGGGCGGCGGCGCTTCGCTCGAACTGTTCGAAGGCAAAGTGCTTCCCGGCATCGCATGCCTCAACGAAAAAGACTGAATCTGACAAAACACCCCTTCCGCTCTTTTCGCAAAGAGAAGAGCGGAATCGCTATGAAAAAACGGAGATAAAATTACTATGAGAAAAGCAATTATAGCAGGCAACTGGAAGATGAACAACACGGCTTCGGAGGGCGTGGCGCTGGTAAAGGCGATCGCGCCGCTTGTAACGGAAGCGACTTGCGACGTGGTGGTATGCGTACCCGCCATCGATATTCCCGCGGTATCGGAAGCTTTGAAAGGCACGAACATTCACCTCGGCGCCGAAAACGTGCACTTTGCCGAAAAAGGCGCTTATACGGGCGAAATTTCCGCGGCGATGCTGAAAGAGTACGGCGTGGAATACGTTATCATCGGGCACAGCGAACGCCGCCAGTACTTCGGCGAAACGGACGAAACCGTAAACAAGAGAACGCTCACCGCCCTGACCGCGGGACTTACCCCCATCGTGTGCGTAGGCGAAACGCTGGAAGAAAGAGAAACGGGCAAAACGGAAAACGTTCTTCACCGTCAGCTTCAGGAAGGCTTGAAAGGCGTCGAGGACATCACGAAACTTGTCGTCGCGTACGAACCGGTATGGGCGATCGGCACGGGCAAAACGGCTACCGCGGCGCAGGCGAACGAAACCATCGGGTATATCCGTAAAACGCTGGGCGAATTGTTCTGCGAAAAGTGCGCGGCGAAAGTACGTATCCAGTACGGCGGCAGCATGAACGCGGGCAACTGCAAAGAACTGATGGCGCAGGAAGAAATCGACGGCGGCTTAATCGGCGGCGCCTCCCTGAAAGCCCCCGACTTCTCGGCTATCGTAAACTACGATAAATAACAGGCACAGCCTGTTTCGTAACGGACTTAAGCGCGTGCGTTTGAAAGCAGCATACTGCCTTTGCCTCGTAGCGGACTTAACCGCGCGCGTTTGAAAGTAGCATACTGCCTTTGCCCTCTTTTTTTAAGCCTTCCCCCTTGGGGGAAGGTGCTGAGCGAAAGCGAAGCGGATGAGGGAATAAACGCCTTATTAAAAGCACCAACCCCGCGCGCAACGCAAAAAAAACTCAAAATTTTCCCCGCGTCAGCAGCAAGCAAGACGCGAAGCGCGAGTACCGACGACAGGAATTTACTAACAGTAAATGACCGAAGCGGCACGCAGCGCGACAAAGTATTGCGCCGCTGATCACGCGGGCGCAAAAAGGAAACCAACAAAGTCAATGAAAAAACCTTATGCGATCATCATCATGGACGGCTACGGCTTAAACCCGAAACACGAGGGCAACGCCGTGTATGCCGACGGAAGCAAAAACGTAACCGAACTGGAAAAAGAATACCCCTCGTCCACGCTGGGCGCAAGCGGTATGTCCGTGGGGCTTCCCGACGGACAGATGGGCAATTCCGAAGTCGGGCACCTCAATATCGGCGCGGGCAGAATCGTGTATCAGGATCTTACCAAAATCACGAAAGAAATCCGCGACGGCGAATTTTTTAAAAACGCCGAACTGCTGCGCGTAATGCACTACGTGAAAGAGAACGGCAAAAAACTGCATTTGTGGGGACTTGTCTCCACGGGCGGCGTGCACAGCCACACCGAACACCTTTACGCGCTTGTGGAAATGGCGAAAAAAGAAGGGCTTGAAAACGTGTATATCCACGCTTTCACCGACGGGCGCGACGTTCCTCCCACCTCCGGCGCGGAATTTTTACGCGAACTTCAGGCAAAACTGAACGAGCTTGATTTCGGCGTCATCGCTTCGGTTTCGGGAAGATATTACGCCATGGACCGCGACAACAACTGGGACCGCGAAGAAAAGGCGTACGAAGCCCTTACCGAGGGTAAGGCGCACACCTTCGAAGGCAGCGCCGAAGAAGCGATTGAAAAGAGCTATGCCGACGGCGTTACCGACGAATTCGTCGTTCCCGTAACGCTTACGAAAAACGGCAAGCCCGTCGCGCTTGTGGAAAAGGGCGACGGCATCATCTGCTTCAATTTCCGCCCGGACAGAGCGCGCCAGATCACGCGCATGTTCTCGCAGGAAACCTTCCCCTTCACCGACGAAAAAACGGGCGCAACCCTCGGCTTTACAAGAAAGACGGGTTATCTCGCCCCCGTGTACGTAGGCTTTGCCACGTACGACGCTTCGTTCAGAAACGTGGGCGTGGCGTTCCCGCCGGACGAAATCGACGATACGCTGCCGCAGTATATCTCTTCGCTGGGCATGAAGCAGCTGCACATTGCCGAAACGGAAAAATACGCGCACGTAACGTTCTTCTTCAACGCGAAAATCGAAGCGCCCGTACCGGGCGAAACGCGCATCGTCATCCCCTCCCCCAAGGTGGCGACATACGATCTGCAGCCCGAAATGAGCGCGTACCTCGTAACCGACCGCGTACTGAAAGAACTTTCCACGGGCGAATACGACGTAATGATTTTAAACTTCGCCAACTGCGACATGGTAGGGCATACGGGCGTGATGAGCGCGGCGGTAAAAGCCGTGCACGTTGTGGACGAATGCGTGAAAAAGGTTGTGGATAAAATTCTTGAAATGGGCGGCGCGGCGCTTGTTACCGCCGACCACGGCAACGCCGACGAGATGATTGCGGACGACGGTAAAACGCCGTTCACGCAGCACACCACCAACCCCGTGCCCGTAATTCTCGTCTGCAACGAACTGAAGAACGCGAAGCTTCGTTCGGGCGGCGTGCTTGCCGACCTTGCGCCTACGCTTCTCGACGTAATGGGCTTGAAACAGCCCGCGAAAATGACGGGAAAATCGCTTTTAATCCGTTAAAACGGAAAAAATCTTACAAAAAACGCCGAAAAGCCGATAAAAAAGGTTGCGCAATTTACGATTGTATGCTATAATCTATCGTGCTATCGGATTTTTCCGACGGCTTCCGCTACGCTTTCCGCAGCGGAAAACGAGAAAAAACTGTCGAATTCAAGGAAGAAATTTGCCATGTCGAATTTATTTGCATTGCTTGTACCCACCACCAACGACGCGTCATACGCGGCGTATCGTTTAACGAGCTTCATCTTAATCGCGCTTATGGGCATTGCCGCCATCGTAGCGATTATTCTCGTACTGATGCAGCCCGCCAATTCCACGGGCATCGACGCCCTCGGCGGTTCGGGAGAAACGTTCTTCGGCAAAAACAAGGGTAAATCCATCGAATCCAGAATGAAAAAATGGACGTGGATCTGTCTGATTATTCTTGCCGTGTTCTCCATCGCGTTCTTCGTGGTGCAGCAGCTCCCTTGGTAACGTTTCCGGGGCGCGGCGATCGGCTGAATTTTTACGAACTTTTTACGGCGGCTTATTTTTCGTAAGCCGCCCTTTGTTTTTTCTTCCGTCATTTTTTCCGTCGGCGGCAACGCCCGCGCGGAAATTCGTTTACAGGTGATTGAATTATGCAACACGCTTCTATCGAAGAACGCATTCTGCGCTTCTTATCCTCGGCAGAAACCGCCACCGCGGAAACGCTGCGCCGCCATGCCGGCGTGCCGCCGCACAACCGCAAAACGTTTCTCGCCCTGCTTGCCCGCCTTTGCGCCGCGGGCAGAATAGAATATAAAAACGGCGTATACTCTTTGCCCCGCCCCGTTTTGTATACGGGCGTGCTGACGGGCAACGAAAAGGGATTCGCCTTTTTCACCCCCGACGCTTCCCCCGAAACGCCCGGCGAAAACGGCATCGGAACGGAAAAAAGAAGTTCCTCCGAATCCGCCGCGGACGGCGAAAGAAAAACCGCCGCCAAAGCGCGCGATATTTTTATTCCCGCCAAGTATCTGAACGGCGCCATGCACAAAGACCGCGTGGTTGTAAAAATCGTGAAGCGCGGCGAAAACGAAAGCGCCACGGGCGAAGTAGTGAAGATTCTTCAACGCGGCTATACCGAAATCGTCGGCGCGTTTTATAAAGACCGCCGCGCGGGCAGGCTTCTGCCGGACGAACGCAGGTATTTTTCCGAAATTTATATTCCCCTCGCCTCGTGCAGAAACGTTAAAAGCGGCGTGAAAGCGGTAGCGAAAATCACGGCGTACCGTTACGGCGCCTGCCCGGAGGGCGAAATCACCGAAGTGCTGGGCGACGACGATGATTTCTTCGCCGAAGAAACGTCGATTATCCGTTCGTTCGGCTTGCGCGAAGAATTTCCCGATTCCGTGCTTGCCGCCGCGGAAAAAGTTGCGGCGGAAGATATAACGACGCTCCCTTTAAAAACCGAACCGCTCCCCCGCCGCAACCTTCTCAACGAATTTTTCGTTACCATCGACGGCGCTGACACGCGCGACATCGACGACGGCGTCGGCGTGGCAAAACAGGGCGATAATTACGTTTTATCCGTGCACATCGCCGACGTATCGCACTATGTAAAAGCGGGCGGAGAGCTCGATAAAGAAGCGTTCGGGCGCGGCACCAGCGTCTATTTTCCCGATCGCGTGCTGCCCATGCTTCCCCAAGCCCTTTCCAACGGCTGCTGTTCGTTAAACGAGGGAGAAGCGCGGCTTGCGTTCACGTGCAAAATGCTGATAGCGGGCAAAGGCGGCAACGATAAAACCGCCGCCGAAAATGCGGGCAAAGTGCTGGAAAGCGAAATTTTTCCCTCGCTGGTACGCTCAACGTACCGATTGACTTACGACGAAGTCGATGCCATGTTATCGGGCGGCGAAACGGCGGAAAAACTGCTTGAAAAATACCCGCTGATGCGCGATTTCCTCGCCCCCATGCGCGAACTTACCGAAATTCTGGCGGCACGGCGCGTTAAAAAAGGCGAAGTCAACCTCGATCTGAAAGAAAAACATATCTATTACGATAAAGAACGCGACGTCATCGACATTCCGGACGAAAAACCGTCGTTTTCGCGCGGGCTCATCGAACAGTTTATGGTAACGGCAAACGAAACGGTGGCAACGTTTTTAAACAGCCGCGGCGCGCCGTGCTTATACCGCGTGCACGAACCGCCCGTACCCGAAAAAGCGGAAAATTTAAAGGCGTTCGCGCGACTTCTCGGCTTTTCCCCGAAATGGAACGACGAG